>NZ_JANWXB010000268.1 GCF_025055495.1 Thermoflexus sp.
GGGGAGGGGGAGGAGCTTTACCCGCTCCCTGTAAGAAAGCCTTTCCATCGGATTCGCCGCCTAAGTCGCACATGGCGTGATGGGGTCTGGCGAGGCTGGGCGGGGTGCGGACGAGATCCCGCCCAGCCCCATTTTGTGACAGGATCCGGATGGGGGCGAAGAGGCCTCCGGAGCCCTTTCCTGTAGGTCGAAGGATGATGGATCACAGGCAGGGGAGAGGATTGAATTGCGGATCGCATTCTCTCCTCTCTCGCGAAGCAGAAGAAAAAAGGAGTGAAACGATTACCATCTTGTCTCGGAAAAAGGGAGAGCTATGAGCTGGGAAGAAGAGCGATCCTCGCCCTCGGAGTCTTTCGAGGTGGACGAGGAGTCTTTGGAGGAATTGTTGCGTGAGCTGGAGGAAACCGCCGCGACTTCAAGCACGGATAAAAAGGAGGGGGAAGAAGAGGAGAGGATGGCGGTTTCCCAGGTGGGGGAGGAAAGCCCGCTGGCGGTCTCCCGAGAGCGGGCTTGGTATATTGTCCATTGTTACGCGGGTTCCGAGCACAAGGTGAAGCACAGCCTGGAACAGCGCATCGCCTCCCTGGGCATGCAGCGCAAAATCTTCAATATTGTGGTCCCGGAGGAGGAGGAGATCGAACTCCGGGAGGGGAAGAAGCGGCCAGTCCGACGGCGAATTTACCCAGGCTATATCCTGGTGGAGATGATTATGGATGAGGACTCGTGGGCGGTGGTCCGATTCACGCCCGGGGTGACGGGTTTCGTGGGGATGGGCAATCAGCCCACTCCGCTGCGGCCAGAGGAAGTCCAGGCGATTTTCAAGCGCATGGAGAGCAAGGCGCCTCGAATCCGGGTTACCTTCAAGCCTGGGCAGAAAGTCCGGATTACGGAAGGACCTTTCGCGGATTTCGTGGGCATTGTGGATGAGATCGATCTGGATAAAGCGAAGGTTCGTGTGCTTGTCTCCTTCTTCGGACGGGAAACACCGGTGGAACTGGATTTCACCCAGGTAGAGAAAATTTAAGTCTAACTCAGGTTGCTATTGCTTTGTCCATTTTTCATTTGGGGGTTTTCGGGGGCGGTGTGGGGGACTTTGGCCCCCGCACCGCCCCCGGAAGATTTTTTCTCCCTCTCCTCACGGCCCTCTGGGCTGTGAGGAGAGGGGAGGGGCCACTGCCTTCCGGACGGGCTTCGGTTCCTCAAATCCCCGGTTTATAACTGGACAAAGCACTACCTGTTCCTGCGGGGTTTTTTGGACCCCCTGATTTATTGAACTTTCCTGAGCTCTCGAGGGAGATTATCTATGGCCAAGAAGGTCAAAGCGATCATCAAGCTGCAGATCGAAGCGGGTAAGGCAAACCCAGCTCCCCCTATTGGGCCGACCCTGGCCCCTCATGGGGTCAATATCGGGATGTTTTGTAAGGAATACAACGCCCGCACAGCGCATATGGCTGGACAGATCGTGCCGGTGGAGGTCACAATTTACACGGATGGCTCCTTCACGATGGAGCTCAAGACCCCACCGGTGTCTGACCTCCTCCGTCGGGCAGCCGGCATCGAGAAGGGCTCCTCGGAGCCAAACCGGCAGATCGTCGGTCGGATCACCCGACAACAGCTCCGAGAGATCGCGGAGCTCAAAATGAAGGATCTGAATACGGGGGACATCGAGGCGGCTATGCGGATGATCGCTGGCACGGCCCGAAGCATGGGGATCCAGATCGTGGATTAATGCGACGGGCCCCTCACGGTTTCCGTTCGGATGGGGTGTTTGCGGGCGGGGCGGCGCGCTGCTCCACCCGCAAAATGATCTCATCCCTCTTCAAAACGGAGCAGGCGGCTAGAAGCGGTTCAAACTCGGAGAGGGGAATCGGTTGTGGGAGGGCTGGAATAGCCCGTATGCACCACAGGAGGTTTAAAAATGGGCAAGCGAGGGAAGAAATATCTCGAGGCATTGAAGAAGGTAGATCGGGAGCGTCTCTATTCTCCCCGCGAGGCGCTGGAGCTGGTCAAGGAAACCAGTTATACCCGATTCGATGGCACTGTCGAAGTTCATATGCGCCTGGGGGTAGATCCCCGTCATGCAGATCAGCAGGTCCGCGGGGTGGTGGTTCTCCCTCATGGGTTGGGCAAGCAAGTCCGTGTCCTCGTGTTTGCGGCTGGGGAGGCAGCCCGTATCGCTCAGGAGGCCGGAGCGGATTACATCATCAGCGATGACGAGGGGATCAAACGGATTCAGGAGGGATGGACGGACTTCGATGTGGCCATCGCCACTCCGGATATGATGCCCAAGGTCGGCCGGTTAGGACGGATCCTGGGCCCTCGCGGGTTAATGCCGAACCCCCGGGCGGGCACGGTGGTGAACCCTGAGGATCTGCCCCGAGCCATCCGGGAGGCGAAGGCTGGCCGGGTGGAGTTCCGGGTGGATAAGACCGCCAACCTCCATGTGCCGATTGGCAAGATCAGTTTCTCCGTAGATCAATTGCTGGAGAATTTCGCAGCCCTGATGGACGCGGTGAAAAAGGCCCGCCCATCCGGGCTGAAGGGGACCTACATCCGAAAGGTGGTGGTGAGCGCCACCATGGGGCCCGGCATCAAGGTGGATCCGGCGGCCGCGCAATCCCTGGAGCTCACTGCCTGATCCAGCGCATGGCTCTTTGAGAAAGAGGCGAACAGGCCCCTTCTGCCTATCGATTCTGCTGTAGCGGCCCAACACGAACCCTGCCGTTGAAGCCAGGCGCGTTTTCGCTTAATGGGGGTAGATCCCCGCCTGTCGAGGCAGGGCGCAGAACGAACCCTCCCTCGCCGATTTCTCCTCGGCAAGGGAGGGTTGCCGGTGCGCCTTCGCCGGGACTGGCGGAGGCGCACCGGTTTTTTATGGAGGGTGGGGCTTGCGCGGTTGGCCCCTGTTGGAAGGCTGGAGTGAGGTCCCTCCCCGCGGTCCGGAGGGCCTTAGGGAGGAGGAGGAAGAAAATGCGGTTTAGGGGCTGTGGCGTCCCCGAAGGCGGCGCCCCTAAACCTTCAGGAGAGCAAGGGAGTTGCTCAGGGCGCAGGCCACATTCGGTTGAGGAGGTGGAGCTTGCCGTTCACGCGCGCTGAGAAGGAACAGATGATCGCGCAGTATCGGGAGCTGCTCTCCCGCAGTCAGGCCCTAATCCTTGCGGATTACCTGGGGCTGGATGCGCAGGGCATGTATCGGCTCCGCCAGAAGATCAAGAAGTCTGGGGGAGCATTCCACGTGACCAAAAACACGTTGCTCCGCATTGCCCTGCAACAGGCTGGATGGACCGTGCCGGAGGATCTGCTGGAAGGACCTACAGCGGCGGCTTTCTGCCTGGAGGATCCTCCTGCGGTCGCCAAGGCCTTGCTGGAGTTCGCGGAGGAGAGCAAGATCCTCAAGATCAAGGGCGGGCTGCTGGATGGGCGCCGGCTGCGCCCGGAAGACGTAAAGGCGCTTTCCGAATTGCCGCCGCGACCAGTGGTGTTAGGCCAGGTCCTGGGGGCGATCCAGGCCCCAGCCGCCCAGCTGGCCGGCGTGCTGACCGCTGTTCTGCAGCAGGTGGTCGGTATCCTGCAGGCGCGGGCCGATCAGCTGAAAGAAACTTCCCAAACTGCTTAAATCTTCCGGAGGTGATTTCCCTATGGCGGATCTTCAGAAACTGGTCGAGGAGTTGAGCAGCCTGACGTTGCTGGAAGCTGTGGAGCTGGTGAAGTTGCTGGAGGAGCGCTGGGGGGTGAAGGCGGCAGCCCCCGTTGCCGTCGCCGCCGCTGTCCCTGTTGCAGCCCCGGGCGCTCCCGCAGCAGCCCCAGCCGTTGAGGAGAAGACGGAGTTCGATGTGATCCTCAAAGAGGTTGGGCCGAAGAAGATCGAGGTGATCAAGGTGGTGCGCCAGCTGACCAACCTGGGCCTCAAGGAGGCCAAGGATCTGGTCGAGGCGGCTCCCAAGCCTGTCCTCGAGGGCGTCAGCAAGGAGGTGGCTCAGGACGCCAAGGCGAAGCTGGAGGCGGTGGGCGCTGTTGTGGAAGTCAAGTAAAGGCCAATCTGCAGGAATATTGTTTTTGTGGCGGCGGCGAAACCGCCCCCCCAAAAAAAAAGGGGTGGAGGCCAGAAAACGCCCACTAAAGTAAACGCCCAAGAACACCGCCAAGAGAGCGCGCAGGGCCGCCCCCGGGGGGG
>NZ_JANWXB010000302.1 GCF_025055495.1 Thermoflexus sp.
AACTGGGTCTGGCTTGGATGCCTACCCTGGCCGGGGACAGGCAGATGGTGCTGGCGGTCGGCAAGGCGCTCTTCCAGTATCAGGAGGTCGCCGCGGTGGTGGCGGAAACCCGGGAGGCGGCCGTGGATGGCGCTCAGGCGGTGGAGGTGGATTACGAGCCTCTCCCCGTGGTGGTGGATCCCTTCAAGGCGCTGGAGCCCGATGCCCCGATCCTGCGGGAGGATCGGGAGCAGAAGACCAATCACATCTGGCATTGGGAGGTGGGGGATCGGGAGGCCACAGAGGAGGCTCTGCGTCGATCGGATGTGGTCATCCGAGAGCACATCAAGTTCCAGAGGGTGCATCCGGCCCCTCTGGAACCGTGCGGCTGCATCGCGGACTTCGATCGGGTGACAGGCCGGCTGACCCTCTATGTGACCTCCCAGGCACCCCACGCCTACCGGACGTTGCTGGCGCTGGTAGCCAAGCTGCCGGAGCATATGATCCGGGTGATCTCGCCGGACATCGGCGGGGGCTTCGGCAACAAGGTGGCGGTTTACCCGGGCTATGTGTGCGCCGTCGTCGCCTCCATCATGCTGGGGCGCCCGGTGAAGTGGGTGGAGACGCGGACGGAGAATCTGACCTCCACCTCCTTCGCCCGGGATTACCATATGACGGTGGAACTGGGGGCCACCCGGGAGGGGAGGGTGACGGCCTTGCGAGTGAAGACACTGGCTGACCACGGCGCCTTCGACGCCTCCGCGAACCCCAGCCGCTTTCCCGCCGGCCTCTTCAGCATCTGCACGGGATCCTATGATTTCCCAGTGGCCTTCGCCGAGGTGGACGCGGTCTACACCAATAAGGCCCCCGGCGGGATTTCCTATCGGTGCTCGTTCCGGGTGACGGAGGCTTCCTATCTGATTGAGCGGGCGATGGATATCCTGGCCGATGAATTGGGGATCGACCCCGCGGAGCTGCGACGCCGGAACTTCATCCCACCGGAGAAGTTCCCTTATCGCTCGGCCCTGGGCTGGACCTACGACAGCGGCAACTACGGGGCGGCCCTGGACCGGGCGTTGCAACTGATTGGCTATGAGGAGCTCCGGCGGGAGCAGGAGGAGCGGCGGCGCCGGGGCGAGCTGATGGGCATTGGCATCTCCTCCTACACGGAGATCGTGGGAGCTGGGCCAAGCCATACGTTCGACATCGCTGGCCTGAAGATGTTCGACAGCTGCGAGATCCGGGTCCATCCTACGGGCAAGATCCTGGCCCGCTTCGGCACCCGCCATCAGGGGCAGGGCCATGAGACCACTTATGCTCAGATCCTCGCCCACGAGCTGGGAGTCTCAGTGGAGGATGTGCTGGTGGAGGAAGGGGACACGGACACGGCTCCTTACGGCCTAGGCACCTACGCCAGCCGCAGCACCCCCACCGCTGGGGCCGCGGCGGTCATGGGCGCCCGCCGCATTCGAGAGAAGGCCCGGAAGATCGCCGCGCACCTGCTGGAGGCGGCCGAGGAGGATGTGGTCTGGGAGGATGGCCGCTTCGTTGTCCGGGGCGTTCCCGGGAAATCCGTAACCTTCCCTCAGGTGGCTTTTGCCGCTTACACCAACCCGCCCCCGGGGATGGAGCCGGGGCTGGAGGCGGTGTATTACTACGACCCGCCCAACCTCA
>NZ_JANWXB010000038.1 GCF_025055495.1 Thermoflexus sp.
GGGGGAAGCTCGGGGGTTATCCACGATCCATCCAACGTTAGCCCGACGCTCGTCGGAATTCCCAACGCAATGTTTTGGACGGGCGAGCTCGCCTTCGGCGGTCTCTTCCGCCCCCAAACTCCCTGCAAAATCGAAGGCGCGATCCTCCCCGGTCCAACATCGCCTCTACAGCGCTGGCGAGCCCTCGAGACGGGAGACCCAGCCCGGGAAGGCGGAGCGGCCGGCATACTGGGCGCTCTCGCCCAGCTCCTCCTCGATGCGCAGCAGCCGGTTGTATTTGGCCACACGGTCGCTGCGGCACGGCGCCCCGGTCTTGATCTGCCCTGCGTTCAACGCCACCGCCAGATCCGCGATGAACGTGTCCTCCGTCTCGCCGCTGCGGTGGGAGATGATCAGGCCCCACCCCGCCCGCTGGGCCAGCCGCGCCGCCTGGACCGCCTCGGTGAGCGTCCCGATTTGGTTGACCTTACACAGCAGCGCGTTGCACGCCCGCTCGGCGATCGCCCGGCGGATGCGGCTCACATTGGTCACCAGGAGATCGTCCCCTACCAGCTGGATCCGATCCCCCAGGCGCTCTGCCAGGTGCCGCCACCCCTCCCAGTCGTCCTCCGCCATCCCGTCTTCGATGGAGAGGATCGGATACTGCTCGGCCCAGCGGGCGTAGAGCTCCGCCAGCTCCGGCGCCGACAGCGTCCGCCCCTCCTTGCGGAGGACGTAGACGCCGTCCTGGTAGAGCTCGCTGGCCGCTGCGTCCAGCCCCAGGGCGATCTGCTCCCCCGGCGTGTAGCCCGCCGCTTGGATCGCCTCCAGGATCAGCTCGACCGCCTCCTGGTTGGAGCGCAGGTTCGGCGCGAAGCCCCCCTCGTCCCCCACGTTGGTGCTGTAGCCCCGCTTCTTGAGGACCTTCTTGAGATGATGATAGACCTCCGTTCCCCAGCGCAGGGCCTCGGCGAACGAAGGGGCGCCCACCGGGAGGATCAGGAATTCCTGAAGGTCCGCCGAATCGTCGGCGTGCTTGCCGCCGTTGAGGATGTTCATCATCGGCACCGGCAACACCCGGGCCTCCACGCCGCCCAGGTAGCGGTAGAGGGGAAGGCCCAGGGAGCGGGCGGCAGCGGCCGCCACCGCCAGGCTGACGCCCAGGATGGCATTGGCCCCCAGCTCCCGCTTGTTCTCGGTTCCATCCAGGCCGATCAGCGCCTCATCGATCCCCACCTGGTCCAGGGCGTCCCAGCCCACCAGCTCCTCGGCGATCCGGGTGTTGACGTTCTCCACCGCCCGCAGCACCCCCTTCCCCAGATAGCGGGAGGGGTCCTCATCGCGCAGCTCCCAGGCCTCGTGGGCGCCGGTGCTGGCGCCGGAGGGCACGGCCGCCTGGCCCACCGTGCCGTCGGCCAGATGCACTTCCACCTCCACCGTCGGGTTGCCGCGGGAATCCAGGATCTCCCGCGCCCGCACCATCTCGATCCGCGTGGGGAAATCCACCGCGCGCGCCATCGTTCGACTTCCTCCATGAGGTCTCTGTTTGATTATAGTCGCTCCCGGCGCAGGCTGGAGACGTTTTCGGTCTTGTCCTCACGAGGGAAATGCGGGAAGCGCTTTCAACGCATCCCTGCACCCTTTCTTCGCAAGCCGCATGGAATTTACAAGCTGTGTTCACTCTTTCAACATCTGGAAGGTCTGCAGAACCTAAACAAAAGCGGGCGGCGAAGCCGCCCGCTTTCACTCTATCCAAGGAACGTGCGCCCTGTTCGCCGAGGAAATGACGTCTCCTCTCGCTCCCTTCTACTTCTTCGAGGGGCCCTCGCTCCACCCATCGTTCGGGGGCCGTAGGGCCGTGAGGGGCGCGAAGAGCCCGCCCTCGATGATCCTCGGGAGCACCCAGACCAAGACTCCCCAGCGCTCGAATCCCTCCTCTCCGATCTGTGACAACGCCACGCCCATCACTTCGCCGTCACGCCGCCCCCAGCCCACCGCCCGCGATCCAGGCCCATGTTCCCTTCCGGGAACCCTATGCCCCAACCCTGAGCCAGCTCCTCCACCGATCCCCGCTCCCATTCCTGTTCCCGCTTCCCGCTGGCGTCCAGACTCAGGCTGCCGTCCCCGGAGGCATCGGCCGCTTCGGCCCCGCCGCCCCCAACACCCCCGCCCCGACAACCCCGGAGCGGTGCTTGAGCTGCTCTCCCTTCTGTCTTTAGTGATCGCCTTGGCCCCCGCTGTAGCTTCGCGCTTTCTCCCCTCCTGCGTCGGAGAAGCGGGCGGATTCAATCAATGGGAGCGCCGGCATCCTCCGGTCTTTTCAGCCCAGCCGGCCGCCCAGGTCTGGCAATCCAACGCTCTCGCGCTTGGGCCTCCGGCGCGATCCCCAAGACGTCCGCCAGCTCCGCCTCCGAAAGGGGATCTGAATCGGGATCGGGCTGCACAGGGATTCCAAGAGGCAGCGCAGGAGGGCCGCGTTTTCGTTCCGATCAGCCTCCACGTGAGCCGGGGCATGGGCGAGAAGCGTGGTGCGCATCCCTTGGAGGCCTTCGGGCTCCCGAACCGGTATGGCGCGCTCGGTTTCGGTTGGCCGATCAAACGGGATCGTCCCCGCTTGAGGAAATGCGACCCTGGCAAGCGGCACGCCCGAGAACGGGGATTGCCCCTCGTGCAGGCGATTGTTCCTAGAGGCTGGGCCGGAAGACGGAGAAGGCTTACCCCGTTTCGTCCGACACCTAGAGGAGGGTCCCGAATCCCTCCTGTTGTCCTGCGCGGATGGTGGGCCCTTGTAGGCCCCGAACCGCGGGCGGCCGGCGTCGCCGCTCCTCCCACGGCGCTTCTTTCGGTGCGGGCTGCGGATCAACCTAATGATCAGGGCGAACGCGCGACGGTCGAAGGGCCAAAGCGGTGGGCCCCCTGCTTCAGGTCACCGGCCCCCATCACGGCCCCAGCACGATCGGCTGCAAGTGGGGCATCAACTCCGACGGCAGTTGGGGATTCAGGCTCACGATCGCCAAAACCGTCACCGCAGACCCCCGACAGCCAGCCAGCCACAGAGAATGGACGCCGGAGGGTCCCCGAACCGACGCAAGGTGTCCGCGCCCCCGGGCGATCGAGAGAGGGAGAAGGCGGACTTCTTCTGCGTTCTTCTGCAGCCATTCTACCAGGCGATGGGGGAGGGCCTCACAGACTCGCCAGGCCTCGCGCGCGGAGGCATAGTGATACAACACCTGGACGATTCCGGCGACCCGAGCCTGGCGAGAGTCCGTGACCCCGACCGAATCCAGATCCCAGACCACCATCACGACTCCCTTCCCGGGCTGGTCGGGAGCCAGGTTCAGCAGGTTTGCGGTCTCCGCAACGGCCGCATCCCCCGCTCGGGGATCTGCCTCCACCTCCCACCCCAGCGCCCTCGGGGAGGGCTCGGACACCAGCGCGAACCCGCCAGGCAGGGAGGGCCCCACTTCTTGTGTTGCCAGCAGGGCTACAACCGCTGGCAAAAGGGCGATCAGAGCCCCTAAAAAGCTCCTGCGCTTCATCGCTCGCTCCTCGAGTTCACGGGCGGCAGCCACCTGTTCGACCGACGGAGCGGCTGCCGCACGGCGGCTCGCGTGAACAGAGCGGCCCCGGCGCGACCTCATCCGCGCCGAGGCCGGTTCACTCTTCTTAGAAAACCATGCGCCGGATCCCGAACCCCTGACCGGCGGACCTTATGAGATTTATTCGCCCACCACCATCGACTGCAAGCGCGGCAGCAACTCCGACGGCACTTGCGGATTCTCGCTGAGGATCCCCAAGAGCATCAAGGTAGACCCGCGACAACCAACCAGCCAGACGGACCGGACGTAGAGGGTCTGAAGCACCGCTAGGTGTCCGCGACCCCTGGCCATCGAGAGGGGGCGGACTTCCTCCAGCGACGCGTGCTGCCACTCCGGCAGGCGACGCGGCAGGGCTTCACAGGCTCGCCGCGCCTCAGCTGGGGAAGCAAAGGTGTATAGCGACTGGTGGATCCCGGCGATCCGGGCCCGGCGAAACTCAACGACCCCGACGGAATCCGGATGCCAGACCAGCATCGAAACTGCCTTGATAGGCCCGTTAGGAACTGAGCTCAGCAAGCGGACGATCTCTGCGACCATCCAGTCGGCATGACGGGAATCCACTTCCACCTCCCATCCCAGCTCCCTTAGGGATCCCTCTGATAGCAGTGCAAACCCATCCGGTGAGGAAGACTCCGCCCTTCCTATGGCGAACAGAGCGGCAAACAACGACAAAAGAGCGATCGCAGCCAGCAACAAATTTTTGTTTTTCATTTTTCGTCCTCCGATTTTATGGTATCATTGAATCCAGCATGTTGCTCGATAATTCGAGATGATCTGGCGATGCCAGCCAGTTAGCCACCATAGGAGGGGAACTCCTAATTTCGACTCTGGATATCTAAGCCACCACGTCCACTGATCGATGCATCCGTGATTGCTTGAGCACGTATCGGCATACCCTCCTGGGCCTAAGTATTCCTGGCTGTGGCAGTACGGAAGGGTCCAAACTGCAAGCTTATGCAGTCGTCCCCCAGACCAAGCATCTTCCCAGCGAGACGCATAGACCCGTCCCAACCACAGCGGGCCGGGAGGCCCGGATTGAAAGCGGGTAAGGGTGGACGTCGCGGCGGCCCACTCGTTCAGCTCCAGGGGCGCCCCTCGAGCGCCCGGCGGGGCCTCTTCCGATAATACTGGCCGTGGTGGTCCCCACCCGCCCAGCATCACGAGTAGGGCAGCCACCAGCGCCAACCTCAGCGTCCTGCGAATCGAGCGCCTCGCCAACGCTCATCGCATTCCGGCCGAGGCGCCTCCACCACTGGATTTTCCCCAGAGCTCCTCCTGCGGATTTCCACATGGCTCTGCGGGGAAAGGCCCACCTTGCCTCCTATAGAAGGCCGGAAGAAAGATCTCGAATCTCTCCCCTCTCCCCCTCTTAACGTTCAGCGCGGAGTCATCGGCCCAGAACCACGGACTGCAGGTGCGGCAGCAGCTCCCGCGGCACGTCCGGGTTCGGGCTGAAAATCGACAGGATCGTCAACGTGGAGGCGCGACAGCCGATCAGCCAAACGGTCTTGCCCACTTGGTCCTGAGCCACCAAGAGGTATCCGCGACCGTTCGCGATGGAGATCGAACGGACCTCCTCTAACTCCAACGGCATGTGGATCTGCTTCGGCAGGTGGTGCCGCAGGCCTTCACACGCCTGCCGGGCCTCAACAGGGGAAACGAGGGGGTATATGACCTGTTGGATTCCCGCGATCCGGGCTTTGTGGATCTCTGTGACCCCAGCGGAAGCCGGATCCCATGCGGCGATCGCCACGCCTCTTCCGAGCCGTTTCGGAGCTAAGCCGAACATGTTGGTGATCTCTGCGGCAATCTGGTCCGCAGGGCGGAGATCCGCCTCCACCTCCCATCCCAGCTCCCTCAGGGATCGCTCGGACACCATCGCGAACCCGCCGGGCGGGGAGGGCCACGCCCCTCGCGTCGCCAACAGGGCCACAACCACCGGCAAAAGGGCGATCAGAGCCGCCAAAAAGCCTTTACGCCTCATCGCCTGCCCCTCGAGCTCACGGGCGGCCGCCGCCGCTTGTTCGACCGACAGAACGGCTGCTGCGCGCGCGGCAGCTTGTGTGAACAGAGCAGCCCCGGCGCGATCTTGTCCGCACCAAGGCCCGTTAACTCTTCTTAGAAAACCGTGCGCCGGATCCCGAACCCTTCGTTGCGGGATCTCATGC
>NZ_JANWXB010000052.1 GCF_025055495.1 Thermoflexus sp.
CCCATGCCCGTTCTAAGCCATCCCCCGTCGACCTACGGAGACAATGAAGGTCTCCAGCGCCACCACATCAGGGATCTGACCGGTTTTGATCGCCACATCCAGTTCCGCCAGGTTCCTATAGAAGGCCTCCAGTTGCGGCAGGGAGAACGCCACAACCGCCTCAGCGATTTTGCGGGCTGCATAGGGATGAAGCCCCAGCAGATTCCCTGCCTCGGCAGGTGAGAGGCCCTTCTCCAGCTGCTCCTTCATCAGGAGCATGAGGCGAAACTGGCGGACGATCATGCCAAATAGACCTAACGGGTGTTCCCCTTCCGCCAGCAGCCGGTGCAGGGCCGCCAGGGCCCGACGCACATCCCGACGGCCCAGCGCCTCCGTCAGCTCGAACAGGCTGATGGGCGCCGCATAAGGCACCAGCCGTTCGACATCCTGCGGGGTCACCGGCCGACCGGCTGCCCAGGTGATGAGCTTTCGGATCTCCTGATCCAGGAGACGTGGATCGGTGAGAAGAGCCGCCAGGGCAGAGGCGGCCTGCGGCGTAAATGTCCCACTGTAGCGTCGGGCCCGAGTCATCACCCACTCCGGCAACACCCGGGGAGGGGGAAGCGGAAAATGCCGCACCTCTCCCTGATCCGGATGGGCTGCGATCCAGCGCAACAAGGGATGGTCTTCCGGAAGCGTCCTGGGCTCTATCAGGACGAGCAAGGTGGTGGGGGGGACAGTGAACAGCACCTCCAGGAAGGCGGTCTCCTCCCGGGCCCGACGGCGCCCTCGCGTGAACAGGCCCTCCACGATGATCAAACGACGGGCCGACAGGAACGGCATCGCCGCACATGCGGTCTGCAATTCGGCCGGGGTCACTCGCCGCCCATCCAGGGTGATGACATTCATCGACTGAGCGGCGGCGTTCCCAACGGACTCCCGAAGCTCCATCAGCGCTTCTTCAATTTCCAGCTCATTTTCCCCGTGCAGGACGATTACCATGAAAACGCCTCACGAAGTCATAGCGCGGAGCGAATCATTTTCAGGCAGGAGTTATGCAGTTAGGAGCCGGCTAAGCGAGGCGGGATGACCCCACACCCCTCGATCCCCCCTCCCCACGGCCCTTTGGGCCGTGGGGAGGGGGGATCCAAAAATTTTTTAGGGGGGGGCAGGGCCAGGCGCCTTTGGCGCCCGGCTCCGCCCCCAAAGCCCCAGGGGATGAGGAGAAAGATCTTTTAGGGCTGGGGCACCGCTGAAGGCAGCGTCCCAGCCCTAAGACCTCATCGGAAGGATTTATCCTCCGCGAGTCTCCACAAAATAACCGTGGACCCACCCACCCGGAAGCGCTCGCACGCCCACGATCTCCAGATCTCCCGGATCCGCACGGGTGGTGAGATGGGTCTGCAGCCACGGACCCAGGGGTTGGGCCGCGATGAGGGCAAGCACCGTCGCCAGGATCATCAACGGCAACACATCCCGACGCCGGCGGTAGGGAACCAATCCCATGGTCAGAAAGGCAGCCAGGCCCGCCGTGGTGCCGGAAGCCACGTAATTCGTGCCGCACCCCGGATGAATGGCCCAGTGATGTTCCCCGCGTCGCAAGCGCTCCAGGGCCTCCCGGGAGGCCACCACCACCGCCTCCAGGGGCACATTTCCATAAATGTAAAACCCGAAAGGTGTGGAACGACCCGCCATTGGCCGTCCAGGGAACTGCTGGCTCAGCAGATGAATCGTTGCATGCTCCAGCGCGTGGTTGCGCCGGATCCGTCGCACGGGCGTCCAATCCAGGATGGACATCTCGATCCTCCTTACCTCCTCCTCGCTGTGAAGCAGGAAGCGGGCGAGAGTGTTTCCACCGGTGGGAGGGCGCGCTTTCCGCGTGCCGCCCCACAAGCAGAAGCCTAAAGTAAAGTAAAGATGAGCTCTCTATGGTTCTGAGGGCCGCGCCACCACAATCAGACGGTGCGTGTTCGTATGAGAGGGCCAGCATGTGACCAGGGTCAGCCGCTCATCCCACGTGGGTAGAACCCATTGCAGATTGCGTTGCCGGACCTCCAGGGGCTGGCCCTTCTCCGGCAGGATATGGACCGCCTCCACCCGGTAGACATGGATCCGCCGTCGGGTTTCCAGATGGATCCGATCCCCTGGATGCAGGCGATAGAGGTTCGCAAACACCCTCCCATAGATGTTATGATGGCCGATCAGGACCACATTGCCCGGCTGGCCGGGATAGGCCGAGGTGACCAGCCAGCCGGCAGCAAAATCATGCGGCGGCTCCCAGGTGATCCATTCCTGCTGCCCCTCTCGCACCGTCGTCAGTCCCGCAGGGACTACAGGGGCGTCCAGCTGGATGGCCGGAATCCATAGACGGAGGGGAGGCTCCGCGTCGGGAGCTGCCGTCGGCAAAGGTGGGGATGGCGTGATCAATGCGGGTCGGGGCGTTTCGGCGGGCGCCATCGGCGAGGGGATCGCTTCCCACGCACGGGAAGGCCCAGGCTCTGATGAATGCCCGATGGGAACAACCGGAGAGGCCAGAGCGCGCCACCCGAGCGCGATGCCTCCCAACCAGGTCGCCAGACCAACCCCCAGCATGATCCAGCTTAGTCCATGGAGAAGCCCGTGGTGCCCTTCACCCATGGCGCCTGTTCCAGGTAACGCTCGACCATCGCCAGCAGCGTTTCATTATAAAAGGCGGTGATCGTTCGATAGACCTCATGCCAGCGCTCCGGGGAGCTGCCCATCTCCACCATCTGGAACACACTCTCCAGCAGGTAGCCTCCGAAATGCAGGAAGGCCCGCAACAGATCTCCCAACCCCACACCTGCAGCCATCGCCTGATCCGCATAGCGCGCCCCAACGCGCTGGGGGCGCAGGGGATCGCGATCACGGATGTACGCCTGAAGCTCCTCCAGCAATTGATAACAGGTGGCCTGGAAGGCCTGGGCCATCTCTCCCCGCATCCGCTCAAACCATGGGGCTTGAAGCCCAGCCCCTCGAGCGAGCTCCAGGCGGAGCTGGCCCAGCGTGTAGGCGATCAGCATTTGCACCCCAGGCTCCGTTCCGTGAGCCTGCAGCCATATCTCCAGATCCCGACGGGCGAACCGCCGATGTCCTCCTGCTGTCCGGCGAGAGGGGATCCGTCCCGCGTCAGCCCAGGCCCGAAGGGTGGCCGGATGCACCCCCAGCATTGCGGCCGCTGCTTTGAGGGAAAGCCACTCGCCTGAAGTCTCTTTATTCTTTTTTCGCTTTGCCATCTGTGGCTTCTCTCCGCCAGCTTCCAGAAGTCGCGGTGGCAGGGGGAGCATCTGAAAACATGGCATCCGGCTTTCTTCCAGCTCCTTCAGAGGCTTGGTAGTGCTTTGACCAGTTATGAATTGGAGATCGGGTGAGCTGAAACCCATCCGGAAGGGCGATGGCCCCTCCTTCCTCATCTCCGCTCTTCCCACGGCCCAGAGAGTCGTGGGAAGAGCGGAGAAAAATCTTTTGAGCGCTCTGCTTTTCCAAAATGCGCTGTTGCGAACGGGGAGATTTAAAGGACAGGGCGAGATCCGACCTCCCGGCACGGATCGCTAAGGCTGCAACATGGCCTTTCAAGAACGAAGGGGCGCTACCGTCTGCCGGAGATAGGCCTCGATGAACCCATCCAGCTCCCCATCCAGCACCCGCTCAACCTGGCTGGTCTCATAGTCGGTGCGATGATCCTTCACCAGCTGATAGGGGTGAAGAACATAGGAACGAATCTGATTCCCCCACTCGGCGCTCACGTGCTCTCCCTTCAGGGCTGCGATCTCCGTTCGTCGTTTCTGCTCCTCCAGTTCCGCCAGGCGGGCCTTCAAAATCTTCAACGCGGTTTCTTTGTTCTGAGTCTGGCTGCGCTCGTTCTGGCACGAGACCACAATCCCTGTCGGGATATGCCGGATGCGGACGGCGGTCTCGTTCTTCTGCATATGCTGACCGCCTGCGGTGGAGGCCCGGAAGGTCTCAATGATGATGTCTTCCGGGCGGATCACGATCTCCGGGCTCTCCCCGATATCCGGCCACACCTCGACCAGGGCGAAGGAGGTGTGGCGGCGACGAGCCGCATCGAAGGGGGAAATGCGGACCAGCCGATGGACTCCTTTTTCGGCTTTCAGATAACCATAAGCGTAAGGGCCCCTCACCAGAACCGCGGCGCTCTTGATGCCCGCCTCCTCACCGTCTACTTTATCCAGCAATTCGGCCTCCCATCCACGGCGCTCAGCCCAGCGGAGATACATGCGCAACAGCATCTCCGCCCAATCCTGAGCGTCGGTCCCGCCCGCCCCGGCGTGGATGGCCAGGATCGCGTCGTTGCGATCGTAGGGGCCAGACATCCAGACTTCAAATTGATGGTGCCGGATCTCCTCCTCCAGAGCGCCGATCTCCCGCTCCAGATCCGAGGTCAGCCTCTCGTCTCCTTCCGCTTCCGCCAGATCCAGCAGCTCACGGGCCTCCTGGATCCGATGGCGCAGGCGGAGCCAGCTTTCTACCTCCTCCTTCAGCCGGCCCAGCCGCTTCATGATCTCCTGGGCCCGTGTGGGCTGATCCCAGAGATCTGGTCGAGCGGCTTCTTCCTCCAGCTTCTGGATCTCCATCTGTTTCTTCGGGATGTCAAAGACGGTCCAGGAGATCCTCCAGGGTCAGCGTCAATGCCTCCAATCGTTCCCGCAACTCGCTCATGGATTCCTCCTCCGGTCGGTGGGTAACTGGCCCCAGAATCAATCACCTGACGGTTTCAGCCCAGATTAAGGAATCCCCCTCCCGCACCGCGGAGCAGTGCGGGGAGGAAGGAGAAAAACACGTGGGGGGTCGAGTGGGCCGACTTCGACAGCCTGCCCGAATCCCAAATCCCCAGGGAAGGATCAATGGTAATTGCAGAATTTATGCATCCCCACAGCTCAATGGGCCACGGCGAGGAGGCCTCCCCGCCCCCCTTAAATTCCCTAGATCATCCACCGGCTACCCCAGGAACCCGGCGATCGCTTTCATAAACTCCCGAAGGTCCCGGATTGCATCTGACAGAAGCGTGTGCACCTGAGCCGCATCCACTTTCCAATACAAATGCACCAGCCGGTTCCTCAATCGGGCCAGCTGACTCATCGCTCGGGCTGTTTCCGCCTTCAAGATTTCCCTTCGCTCCAGCAGCTGGAAGATTTCCGCATAACTCTGCGGGCGCCCAAGACCCAGGCGGGCCACAATATGATGACCGATGTCTATAGCCGCCTCGATCCCCAATTGCAGGAATCGTTCCGCGCTCCCGTAACGATAAGGATCCTGACAGAAAGCTTCCCGATCCATCCCGGCCAGGGGTTCCAGCAACCTCAA
>NZ_JANWXB010000281.1 GCF_025055495.1 Thermoflexus sp.
CGGGGTGGAACCGGGTTTACGCTGTGTGGAACCAGTAATGTGGCGGATGGCCGGTGGCACCACATCGCCGTCACCCGCCGCGCCAGCGATGGGCAGATGCAGATCTTTGTGGACGGACGGCTGGATGCGGAGGGGATCGGGCCGACCGGAGATATCCGGTATCGGGATGGTCGTCTCACATCCTATCCCAATGATCCGTATCTAGTCCTCGGAGCGGAGAAACACGATGTGGATCGCGACATCTATCCTTCTTACAGCGGATGGGTGGATGAGGTGCGCCTTTCGCGGATCGTGCGCTACAACGGGCCGTTCTCGCCTCCTGCCGTGCCGTTCACGCCCGACGCCGACACCCTTGCCCTGTATCATTTCGACGAGGGGCCGGCAGGGCCATGCCAGGGCACCGTGACAGATGCCACGGGCGCTAACCCCGGGCAGTGCCAATATGGATCTGTGGATCGAACGGCTGGCCCGGTCTACAGCTCCGACACACCCTTCGGGATGGTCGCTCCGCCATCGATCCTCAGCGGGCCAGAGGTCTCCGCGCTCGCCACGACGGCCGTTGTGAGCTGGACAACCGACGTGGAGGCCATGGGCGAGGTGCGATGGGGATCCGTCTGTGGGACATGGACCCGATCGCGCCAAAACCCCACACCCACCCGTGCCCATGCCATGGCCCTCGATGGGCTGAGCCCCAGCGCCAGCTACTGCCTTCAAGTTCGATCGGTCAATGCAGGAGGCAGCACGCGGTGGGCACCGGAAGCCGGGCTGGTCTTCACGACGCGTGCGGTGGAGTTCAGGGTTTATCTTTCTTTGGTTTGGAGATAGGAGTTATACCTTTCTTGGCAAAGAGGCGGTGAAGATTCATCGGGCAGTTTACCGCTACGGGGCCAGTTACTTCATTATTTTCATTTCCCCCGCGTGGTGGTTTGTTTTCCTGATCATGCCACTTTATGCGCTCTTCCCCTTCCTGTGGTTGGCCCTGCAACGTTGGGGGCTGCTCCGCTTCTGGATCGGGATGGCGCTGCTCACAGTGGTCAGCCGATGGGCCGGATTCTTCCTGTTACCGGTGGATTGGGAGATGTGGTCCCGTGGACTGTTCTTCCCCTCGCGTCTGGCGGAGTTCGCCCTGGGGATGGGCCTGGCGTGGTGGGCAGCCGGGGAGGCTTCCCGACTGGAGGGGCTGATCCGATCCCCTCACCGCTGGGCGATATTGCTCGTCCTGTATGGGCTGGGCCTAGCCCTGTCCTTCATCCCGCCTGGTGCGATCATCGCTCCTACGCTGATCACCCCGGCGGTAACAGGGCTCCTGGCCGTCCTGGCGCGGGACCTCCTGCCTCGACTGCGGTGGGTAGATAGAGGGCTCTCCTTTTTGGGGAGGCATTCTTACGGCGTAATGGTGTTTCATCAGCCGGTCCTGTGGGCTTTCATTGTGGGGCTCTGGCCTTTTGCCATGTCGCTGACGCTTCGACTGACCCTTACCGGCATAGTGACCGTTCTGGTGCTTATCGGCTCGGCCGCGCTGGAGCGCGGGGTTAACTGGATCTTACGGCAGCGCCTCCTGGCTCAAATTTTCCCACAGCCAGGTTCCTATACGCTCCCGCCCGTTCGCGCTGGTTAAAGAGTCGGAAGGAGCAAAGAAGTGGAGCAAACAGAATGGTGAAACAGAGCCTGCTCATTCGAATCGCATGGCTGGGGCTGATCGCGGGGATAGGGGGGGTCCTGGGGAGGCCTCCGGCGATCGCGAAGGCCCAGGGGCTGCCGCAGGGCAGCTGGGAGAGCTGGACCGT
>NZ_JANWXB010000293.1 GCF_025055495.1 Thermoflexus sp.
GCCCCAGCCCCCGAATCCCTCGAGCCAAAGATGGCCTCACTCCCCCGCCAAGCTACAAAGTCTTCCGGGTCTTCCAACGGGAAGCGCCATCCGCCACAAAGGGAAATGCCTGCGTTAGAATAGCGAGATGGCGATGGGGCGCCGTCTCCTGGCTCGCCATCCGAAATCCCCAAAACCGGACGAGGAAGCTCTTCTTCCGACCGCTGTTGCCTGCGGGAGGGAGGGACTGTTCAGCGTGAATCGGAGGAGGTCGCTGATGAGCAGTCGAGGGAAAGGGAATGCTTCCAAGGCGGCTGCCGCGCCGGGCGTGCAGCTGGATACAGCAACCAAGCTTTCATTCTATCGCCAGATGGTTCTGATCCGCCGCTTCGAGGAGCTGGCCCGCATCGCCTACCAGCAGGGCAAGATCGCGGGCTTCCTGCATCTCTATATCGGTGAGGAAGCCATCGCGGTGGGGGCGATCGCCGCCCTGCGGCCGGAGGATCATCTCCTGACCCACTACCGGGACCACGGCCACGCGATCGCGCGTGGCATGGATCCGCGGACCCTGATGGCGGAACTTTTCGGCAAGGTCACCGGATGCAGTCGGGGTCGCGGCGGGTCCATGCACTTCGCCAGCCGGGAGCATAACTACTGGGGCGGTCATGCCATCGTCGGCGGGCACCTCCCCATGGCCGTCGGCCTGGCCTTCGCCGCGAAATATCTGGGGGAGCCCCGGGTCGCGATGGTGATCTTCGGGGATGCAGCCACCGATATCGGGGAGTTCTATGAGGCGTTAAACATGGCCGCCCTGTGGAAAACCCCCACCGTGTTTCTGTGCGAAAACAACCTCTATGGGATGGGCGTGGCTATCGAGAAAGCCTCGGCGGTGACGGAGGTCTATAAGAAGGCCTGTATGGCCAACATCCCCGCCGAACGCATCGACGGGATGGACGTCCTGACGGTCTACGAGGCCGCCCTCCGCGCCGTCGAATGGGCCCGCGCCGGGAACGGCCCCTATTTCCTGGAGGCCGTCTGCTACCGTTTCCAGGGCCACTCCGTCGCCGACCCCGAGCTGTATCGCACCAAGGAGGAAGTCGAGAAGTGGAAGCAACGGGATCCCATCCAGCGTTTCCGCCAGCATCTCATCGAGGTGGAACGGATCCCTGAGGCGCAGCTGGATGCCATCCACGAGGATGTGGAACGGGAGATGGAGGAAGTCATGCGGTTCGCTGAGGAAAGCCCGGATCCCCCGCTGGAAGAGCTCTACGACTTCACTTATGCGAACCCAATAGGGGCCTGGCGGGGGGATGAGCGGTTCCTCCAGGAATGGGAGAGCGCGTAAGCGGCTTCGCGTCCGCCCTGTCCTCTCGATCATAAGCTGGCAACAGGGCACTTTTAAGATGAGGTCAGTGGGCCTGCCTTCTATGGCCCACGACCTCCAACGATCCCATCCGGGATAGCCGGAAGGAGGCCGATGTCCCTAGGGGGCTGGCCAACGGCCCCCAACTCGACCCCCAACCACAAAGCTGTAGCCTGTTTCGGAGGAGCTTTTCCATGCCAGTGATGACCATCCGTGAAGCGATCCGACAGGCCCTGCGAGAGGAGATGCTGCGGGACCATCGGGTCTTCATTATGGGCGAGGACGTCGGGGCCTACGGGGGAACCTATGCGGTGACCCGCGGCCTCTACGAGGAATTTGGGGAGGAGCGGGTGCGGGATACGCCCATCGCCGAATCCGCCATCGTGGGGGTGGCCTTAGGGGCGGCGCTGGGCGGCCTGCGCCCCGTTGCCGAGATCATGACGATCAACTTCATCCTGCTGGCCCTGGATCAGATCGTCAACCACGCCGCCAAGATGTCCTATATGTTCGGTGGCCAGTTCAAGGCCCCCCTGGTCATCCGCGTGCCGGCTGGATGGGGCCAACTCGCGGCCACCCACTCCCAGACCTTCGAGGTTTACTTCGCCTACGTCCCCGGCCTGAAGGTGGTCTATCCGGGCACCCCCTACGACGCGAAGGGGATGCTGAAGGCGGCCCTTCGGGAGGAGGATCCGGTGATCTATATCGAACACACCGCCCTTTACCCGGTGCGGGGTGAGGTGCCGGATGGCGATTACGTGGTTCCCATCGGCCGGAGCGAGGTCAAACGAGCCGGGCGGGACTGCACGATCGTGACCTACGGGCGGATGCTCCAGGCCAGCTTGCAGGCGGCGGAACAACTGGCCCGGGAGGGCATCGAGGTCGAGGTGGTGGACCTGCGGTCCCTGCGCCCGCTGGATATGGAGCCGGTGTATGAATCCGTGGCCAAAACCCATCGGGCGTTGGTGGTCACCGAGGAGTGGCGCTCCTTCGGTGTGGGGGCCGAGGTGGCGGCCCGCATCCAGGAACACGCCTTCGATGAACTGGACGCTCCAGTCATGCGCCTGGGGAGCCGGGAGGTCCCCATGCCTTATAACAAGCATCACGAACGGGCCGTCCTCCCCTGGCCGGAGGATGTGGTCAAGGCGGTGAAGCGATTGCTGCGGTGAAGTGCGGGCGGGTTTGAAACCCGTCCCTTACGGAGGCGAAGGATGGCGACGACGGTGACGATGCCGAAGATGGGATTCGATATGGTGGAGGGGAAACTGCTCCGCTGGCTGAAGAAAGTGGGCGATCCGGTCAAGGCCGGGGAGCCCCTGGCGGAGATCGAGACCGAGAAAGTCAATATCGAATTCGAGGCGCCGGCCTCCGGCGTGCTGAAGGCCGTGCTGATCGGGGAAGGAACCACCGTCCCGGTGGGCACCCCGATCGCCATCATCGGAGCGCCCGATGAGCCGGTGGAAGTCCCCGGAGCGGCCCCGGCCCGGGCCCCTGCACCGCCCGCCGCGCCGGCCCCCGCCCCCACAGCTCCTGTCCCCTCGCCCGCTCCCGCCCCGTCCCCCGCGCCGGCTCCCGAAGGGCGAGTGAAGGCCTCGCCCCTGGCCCGGCGGCTGGCCCGGGAGGCAGGGATCGATCTCCGGGAGATCCCGGGGACCGGGCCGGGAGGCCGGGTGGTGAAGCGGGATATCGATCGCTATCTGCAGGCCCGGATCCCAACGCCACCGCCGGCGGCGGCTCCCGCCCCCGCGCCCGTTCCCGTGGCCGCCCCTGCGCCTCCGCCGGCTCCGCCGCCGGCGGCCATACCGGTCAGCCCGCTGCGCCAGGCCATCGCCCGGCGGATGACCGCCAGCAAGCAGACCGCGCCGCACTTCTACGTCACGGTCGAAGTGGATATGGACGAAGCCATGGCCTGGCGGGCGCGGATCAATGAGGCCCTGGGGGAGCGAGGGAAGATCTCGGTGAACGATCTGGTGGTGAAGGCGGCAGCCCTGGCCCTGCGGGAGTTCCCGGCGCTGCGCTCCTCCTATCAGGAAGGGGGGATCGTGCGCCATGAGGCGATCCACATCGGCATCGCCGTGGCGCTGGAGGAAGGGCTGATCACGGTGGTGCTGCGGGATGCCGATCGAAAGCCGCTCGCCCAGATCGCGCGGGAGAGCAAGGAGCTCATCGAGCGAGCCCGGAGCGGCAAAGTCCGGCCCGAGGATATCGAGGGCAGCGTGTTCACCGTCAGCAACCTGGGGATGTATGAGGTGGAACACTTCATCGCCATCATCAACCCGCCGGAGGCCGCGATCATGGCGGTGGGCAGCGTCCGCGAGGTGCCGGTGGTGAAGAACGGCCAGCTCGTCGTGGGGCAGCGAATGAAGGTGACGCTCTCCGCCGATCACCGGGTGACCGATGGGGCGGAGGTCGCCCGCTTCCTCCAGGCGTTCCGTCGATATCTGGAGAACCCCCTGCTCCTGCTGATTGAATAGGCCTCGCTACAGCGCGATTGGCCCCTTGAGAAGATCCCCGCCGCTTTTAGATTTAAAATTGTTCGTGCAGTGCCGGGGGCCAAAAGCCCCCGGCACTGCACGAACATGATTTTCCTTCCCCCCTTCCCGCCGCCCGAAGGGCGGCAGGAAAGGAAGGAAAGAAAGAGGGGTCCAGCCCTCTCCATAGGGCCCCCTCGTAACTGAAGAGCAATTCGTTTGAAGCTGGCCTTGCCCGCCCATCTATACCGGCAAGTCGGAGGCGCGACTCTCCGCGTCACCACCCCCGAACGGAGCCGATCCCTATCGGCTCAGCCATCGGAACAACGCCACGCACAGCAGGAGACCCACACAGGCGATCCCCAGCGCCAGGAGGGGATACATCCAGAACGCCAGCGCGAGGCTGAGGAAATCCGCCGACCTCGATGTCTCTTCCGCCAGCCGCGCCCCACAGATGGGGCACTCCCGCTGATCCACCGGAAGCATGGCGCGGCAGCGCGGGCACCAAAGCGCTGCAGGAGGCTTTTGAAGTTCTTCGCCCATCCCCGGGTGCTTGCCGGAGAGATTCAACAGATCCACGGATTGATTCCGACCGGCTCAGCCAACGGCGCGTGTTCTGAACAATGAGCCGAGAACTGATCCTAACCGTGCGACAAATCTTATGGAGCCACCAAGACAGAAGGGACCAGGACAAGCGCCCCTACCGTTTTCGGTGTAGGATCCACTGCCTTAGGATCGCGCCCCCAACCGCTGCGAGACCGATCCAGCTCCCCGGGCAAGAGGGGATCGAACGCGCCGGGCGCCATGCCGCGTAAAGGGTAACCACCGGCTGATCCGGGCGGAGGGGGATCGCCCATCGGATCCGCCGGCCCTCGATCTGAGCGCCGCTGTGGGGCGAATGCTCCACGATCGGCCCTGGGAGCTCGAGCTCATAGACCAACGGCAGATCCGCCGCGCGCAGCAGCGAAAGATCCTCTTCGGAAAACGGCGGCTCCCCCGCAGCGATCCGCAGACGATCCAGGATCCCTGATATGGAGAGCGTCACGCTCAGCGTCCGGAAATCTCCCTCCTCCCCCACGGTGATCTGTTCCAGCCCGGCCAGCGGATCCCCTTCCGCCAGATGGTTCAGGTCCTCCAGATCCGCCAGGGTGCGATGCAGGCGAAGCCCCTCCTGCCCGCGAGCAGGATCCTGATAGCGCTCGACCCGCCATCCGCTCGCCTCCGCTCTTGTGCGAAGCGACTCCATGGGGTCAACGGCGGCCGTCTGCAGGAGGACCGAATCGACCGCGATCACCACCGCCCGTTCCGCAGAGCCGTCCGGGCTCAGGCGGGTGCGAACCTCCAGCGTCAGGCATCCGCTGAGCCCCAGCGTGGAGAGAAAGACAAGAAGCAGACGCCGCAGCCCGATCGGCCTCATGAAGCCATCGCCTCTGAAGCAGTCAACCTCATGCGGGCCGCTTCTTCCAGCGCGCGCGCCTGGGCCTCCAGCAGCTCCGCAATCCCTTTGCGGGCCAGATCCAGGAGCGCATAAAATTCTTCCGCCGTGAACGCCCGTCCCTCCCCGGTCCCCTGGATCTCCACAAAGCGCCCATCGCCGGTCATCACGATGTTGAAATCCACCTCGGCGACGCTGTCTTCGGCGTAACAGAGGTCCAGCCGGGGTTCTCCTTCCACAATGCCCGCGCTCACCGCCGCCACCGGCGTCCGCAGGACCTCGGGGGGAACCGCGCCAGCCTCGATCAGGGGACGGAGGGCCAGGACCACGGCCACGTAGCCTCCGGTGATCGCCATTGTCCGGGTGCCTCCATCCGCTTGGATCACATCGCAGTCCACAATGAGGGTCCGCTCGCCCAGATGCTCCAGGTTCAGGGCGGCCCGCAGGCTCCGGCCGATCAATCGCTGGATCTCCTTGGTGCGCCCGCTCTGGAGCCCGGCCTCCCGCGGCGTTCGCGTATGGGTGCTGCGAGGCAGCATCGCGTATTCCGCGGTGAGCCAGCCCCGCCCCTGGCCCTTCAGCCACGGGGGCACGTTTCCCTCCACTGTGACGTTGCACAGCACGCGGGTGCGCCCCGCTTCGATCAATACCGAGCCCTCCGCGTATTCTGTAAAACCCAAATGAAAGCGAATGGGTCGTAAAGCATCATGGGGACGACCATCCGGGCGCGGCATCGGACGCCTCTCCTCTTGGTCGCAAGATCGAATCGCGCGAAAAGCGAGCTGGCCCCTCCCCTCCTCTTTCCTCCCCTCGCCTCCCTCCGGGTGGAAAGGGAAAGGGATGAGGCAATTATTCATACAGACTGGAGCGATCGCTGGGAAATCCGGGATTGGCTGAAATCTGGCCTCGATCCGCTCATCGTCCGGTTTGGGGGATCAATCGGAGACGGGCGATGCGCAGGCCATCCATCGCCTCCACCCGCAGGCGGACCACCCCGGCGTCCACCTCATCTCCCACGCGGGCGATCCGACCCAGCCGACCCAGCACGAACCCGGCGATGGTTTCATAATACGGATCCCGCAGATCCAGCTGGAAGCGTTCGTTCACCTCCTGGATGGGAAGCAGCCCGCTGATCAGGTAGGAGCCATCCGGCATGGCCACCACATCCGGCTCCGTGGGCTCCATCCGCTCGTGGAGCTCCCCGACCAGCTGCTCCAGCACATCCCGCAGCGTGACCAGGCCCAGGGTGCCGCCGAACTCGTCCACCAGGATCGCCAGATGCTCCTCCCGTTCCTGGAACTGGCGAAGCAGATCGTCGACCCGGATGGAATCCGGCACCACCATCACCTCGCGGCACAGGTCCCGTGCCCGGGCCGGGCGCCCCTCCCGCCAGGCCTTTAACGCCTCCCGGAGGTGCACCACCCCGATGATGTGATCCAGATCGCCCTCATAGACCGGGAATTTGTCATATCCGGTCCGGATCGCTGCGTCCACGATCTGCTCCATCGGGGCATCGGCCTCGACGGCCACGATCTCGGTGCGGGGCACCATGATCTGGCGGGCCGGGATCTGCCCCAGATCGAACACGGCCTCCAGGATCTCCCGGGCCTCCGGCTCCAGGACCCCCGCTTCCCCGGTCTCGTCGACGATCCGCTTAAGCTCCTCGATGGTATACATCATCCCGTAGCCATCCGCGGAGATCCGCAGGGCCCGCAGGACGAGATCAGTGACCCGATGGAGCGCCCAGACCAGAGGGCGCAAGAGCCAGTAGATCACCCGCATGGGGCCCAGCGTGCTCAACAGCACCCGTTCCGAGGCCCGCAGGGTGGCGATCTTCGGGACCTGCTCCCCCAGCACGATTTGGAGGCCCAGGATGAAGGTCAGATTCAGGGTCAGGGGAAGGATTTGCAGGAGGGTGCGAACCAGCGGCGCGGGGGAGGGAAGAGCCAGCAGGCGGTTCAGCGTCGCCGAGAGGGTGCGTTCCCCGAACCATCCTAAGGCCAGCCCGACCATTGTGATCCCCACCTGCACGGTGGCCAGGATCTCATCCCGATGCCGCGCGTCCTCCAGCCATCGCAGGGCCATTCGGGCGGCGGGAGAGCCGGACTCCGCCAAGACCGCGATGCGGCTCCGACGGGCAGATACCACCGCATATTCCACCGCGGCAAAGAAGGCGTTCAGACCGATCAATCCGAAAACCACCAGCCAGCGCAATAACAGAGCGCTATCGTCCATCCCTTATCCCTGGCGCGCTACCCTGCCTCGGGTTTTTGAAGAAGAGGGCGAGGAGCCACTCCGGCTGCTTTCAGCTTATTATAAGCGTAATGCGCGGTGCGGGGGGCCTTTGGCCCCCCCGCACCGCCCCTGAAAACCCCCAAATGAAAAATGGACAAAGCGCTAATATCCCGTCTCCCGATCGATCACCCCGTGCTGCCGGGCTTTGCGTTCCGCAAGCCGATACAACCCGAATCCCAGGAGGAGGGAAAGCAACGTCATCCCGCTCAGGGTCAGCAGAAGCTGCTCATCCGACCATCCAGCGAAAGTCGGAAAGCGGGCCGCAGAGGGGCCCAGCAGGACCCGACGGAGGCTCTCCAACCAGTAGGTTAAGGGGAGCGCATATCCGAGAGGACGAAGAAAGGCCGGGAGGACCTCCAGTGGGAACACGGCGCCGCAGAACAGATAGAGGGCACCGGCCACCGCTTCCCCGATCACCCAGACGTGGCGGGCCGCCATGAGCGTGGCCCCCGCCAGGCCCACTCCCAGGCCGATCATCGCCAGCATCCCCAGGATCATCGCGATCAGGAAAAACATCCCGCCCCTCCCGGAAAGCTGCAACGGCAACCGGAAAGCCAGGAGCCCGAACAGGAGCGTGATCGCCACGGCAATGGTGCCGGTGGCCATCCGAGCGACCCCTCGCCCCACCAGGTAGGCTTCCGGGGGAATGGGCGCGATGTAGAAATATTTCAGGATCCCATATTCCTCCCGGTCGATGATCAAAACCTGGCTGATCCCAGTCAGGACGGCACCTACATAAATGTAGAAGGCATTTCCCAAATAGAGATAAGCAAAGAGCGGATGGGTGAAATCCGCTCGGGCCACCACTTTATACATCAGGATCAGGATCAGAACGCTGGCGATGGGCTTGACCACCGAGTAGATCATGAACAGGAACGGATCGGTCCAGTTGGATTCGATCTGCCAGCCCAGCCAGGCGGCGGTTCGCAGGGTTCGCCAGATCGTCCGCATCAGCGCCTCCGATCCGTGAGCCGGCCCTCTCGCCGGGCCAGCTGTTCCATGGCCGCCAGGGCACGGTGGGCCGCGAACAGGAAAACCCCGCTGAGGAGCGCCAGGCCGGCGATCTCCCATCCGACCGGGAACAGGCCGCTGGCGGCCTTCGGGAAGAGCAGCTGCCGCATAGCGTCCAGGCCCAGGGTGAGGGGGATCAACGAGGCCAGCGCGCCGACCCAGAACCCCAGGGCCCGGATCGGGAAGTAGAAGCCGGAGAGCAGATAAATCGGCTCCTGGAGCAGGTTCGAGAGATGCCAGGCTTCCCGACCCCACATCAGGAACAGGGAGGCCAGTAGCATCCCCAGCCCGTAGAGCGCCAGGAGGGTCAGCAGGAAGGTTCCCGCCAGCGCCAGAGGGTTCGCCGGCGCATACCGCGCCCCGAAGAGCAGGGATCCCGCTAGGACGATCACCGTGGCGCGCAGGGTGGTGGCCAGCATCCCCCCCAGCGCCATGCCGGCCAGGATCCCCATCATGGGCCCGGGGGCGATGATGAAAAGGGGAAGGTTCCCCGATTCCTTCTCCCAGTAGAGCTGGCTGGACATGGACCACAGGACGTTGAGCCAGAAGGCGGTCATGGCCCCGCCCAGGATGACGAAACCGATGTATTCTTCGGGGGCCTGAAGGGCTCGATAAATGAACACATAGGCGGAGGTGCCCAGCAGGGGCAGCCCGACGTCGATCAGAATCCAGCTGGGCTCCCGGTTCTGGCCGATGATGCGGGGGTAAGCCCGGGCGATCATGGTTCGAAAGAAGAGGACCACGGCCTCCCGGCTCATGCCGATTCCTCCTCGCCGGCTTCGGAGAGGCCTCGCCCGACCAGGCTGACGAAGACGTCCTCCAGGGTGGGCTCCCGTTTGCGAAGGGACAGGATGTGAACCCCCTTCGCGGTGAGGGCAGAGATCACGGGGCCGATCACCCCCTCCTCCTCCAGGATCAGGTCCAGCTCCAGATGGCCGTTGTGGTGGCGATGATGGACCTGGCGCACCCCGGGGATCCCGCTCAGGAGTTTGATGTGCTGCGGGAACTTCGTCACCTCGAGGGAGAAGATGGCGTCCCGCTGAAGGCGGCGTTTCAACTCCTGAGGGGCATCGCAGGCCAGGATACGCCCCCGGTCGATGATCGCCACCCGGTCGCACAGCTCCTCCGCTTCCAGCATGTAGTGGGTGGTCAGGAGGATGGTCCGCCCCGGCCGCTCCTGAATCCACGATCGGACGAACGAGCGGATTTGGCGCGCGGCGTTGACATCCAGGCCGAGGGTGGGCTCATCCAGAAACAGGATCTCCGGATCGGTCAGGAAGCCCCGGATGACGTTCACCTTCTGGCGCAACCCGGTGGAGAGATCCGACATCTTGGAATCCCCGCGGTCCCGCAGCTCGAATCGCTCCAGTAATTCCTCGATCCGGCGGCGGGCCGTCCGGTTATCCAGGCCGTAGAACTGGGAGAACATCCACAGGTTCTCCCGGACTGTGAGCAGCCCGTAGCCGCAGGACTCGCCCCCGGCCACCATATTGATGCGGCGGCGGATGGACTCCGGCTGGGTGACCACATCGTAACCCGCGACCCAGGCCCGGCCGGAGGTCGGCAGGAGCAACGTGGTGAGGATCTTGATCAGCGTGGTTTTCCCTGCCCCATTTGGCCCCAGCAGGCCGAACAGTTCTCCAGGGTAGATCTCCAGATCCACCTCCTGCAAGGCGATCCGATCCTGGGGCGGCTGCCCCCGTTTCCGGGTCACCCGATAGACGCGCGTCAATCGTTCTGTGCGCACGGCCCAGACCTCTCCCGTCATCGCCATCGCTCCACAAACCGGAAGATTGCCTTACCGATCCCCCAAAGGGTCAGGGGCTGAAGGGGATAGAAGGCTACTTAGATGTCCGTATGAATCCTACCTCAAGAAAGGAGGATCTGTCCGATGACTGCGGAGACCCCGGAGGGAACGCATCATCACCGGCATTGCGGCAGCGGGGGGATCGTTCGCAACGGGCACAACCGCTGGAGCGCTTTGTCCGTTTTTCAATGGTGATAAGCCATCCTGTCCCTGCAAGACCAAGATCGCAAAAAAGACACGGGGCGTTGGGAAAACGTCGGGAAAACGTCAGGTTTGCGTCCAGATCCAGAGCCGGCGATGCGCTACAGTGGAAGTGAGCAGCGGGCGGAACCTCTTCTCCTCCTTTTAGCCGAGCGCCGGGGATGGCGGCCCCCGGCGCTTCGCTTTTTATTGGCGACCCGCTGGGCGGGCCATCCCCCCAGGGTCGGGATGAGCATGGGGCTCCGGGAGGGGGAGCATGGATGCGCCGCGGGCGAATTCAGGCAGCGTGTCGATTCAGGCGCCTTCAAGAGGGGAACCAGCTAGGTCTCTCCTCCTAACAAAATCGTTTTGGGGCTGGGGCGACCCCGAGAGCGCCCCCCCCGGCCCTAACGCCCCAGAGCGGCTGCGGACCACCCGCACCCTTTCCACCCCC
>NZ_JANWXB010000306.1 GCF_025055495.1 Thermoflexus sp.
GGCCGGAAGCCGTTGAGGGCCGCCCCGATCCCGATGGCCACAATCGAGAGCTCCGCCAGGGGGGAGTCGATCACCCGCCACTCCCCGTATTTCTGCCAGAGGCCCATGGTGGCCCGGAACACGCCGCCCCGGGGCCCCACATCCTCCCCCACCACAAAGACCCGCGGATCGCGGGCCATCTCTTCATCGATCGCCTCCCGGATCGCCTCGATCAGCGTCTTCTCCGGCATGCATCATCCTCCCAAGCGTTCGTTAGATGAATATCCTTTCATAAACCGGGCGTGTTTCACGGATGACAGATCGAGTTCGGTTAGGTGGGCCACTGGGGTCGGCCCTGTCCACCCCATAAAACCTCCAGGCGCGAGGGGCACATTCAGCGGTCCGCTCGGTTTCGGGGAAAGAGGATGCGACCACCTGTTCTGCGCGCCAGGTTCGGTCGTTCCCGGAGAGTGGCGCTCCGCTTCGTGGGATGCGGGCCGCTAGAAGCGATCGGCTCCCCCCCCCTTATTCCCCCCACCAGCCAGAGCGATCCTCGGTCGCAAAGACTGGAGCGAGCGCCTCTTCGGGAGCCGGGTAGGGAGCTTCCTCCGCCAACCGCTGAGCTTCGTCCACCTCCGCCCGCACCCGTTCCTCCAGCTCGTCCTCCAGCCGCTGGGTGAGCAGGCTCCGCCGGTAGAGATAATCCCGAAGCCGGGGCAGAGGGTCGCGAAGCTTCCCCTGTTCCACCTCGTCTCGCGTCCGATAGGTCCGATCGTCATCATCGGAGGAGTGGGGGGTCCAGCGGTAAGTCACGGCCTCGATCAGGGTGGTCCCTTCGCCCGCCCGCGCCCGGTCGACGGCTTCTTTCACCACCTGATAGACTTCCAGGACATTACCGCCATCGCAGACGGTTCCATAAATGCCATAGGCGGCCGCCCGATCGGCCACCCGTTTGACCGCCATCTGCTTCCAGACCGGAACGGAGATCGCATACTGGTTGTTATGGACGATCACCACGAGGGGCAGCCGATAGATACCCGCCCAGTTCAGCGCCTCGTGGAAATCGCCCTCGCTGGTGCTGCCCTCGCCCATCGCGGTGAGGACGACCCGCATCTCCTGGCTCACGGGGAAGCCGGCGGCCTCCAGCGAGGAGCGGAGCTTCTGCTTGAGGACCTCCGCCAGGGCGATACCGGCGGCCTGGGGGACCTGCGTGGCGACGGGGCTGGAGCCGGAGATGATGTTCAGATGGCGGAGGCTGAAGTGGGAGGGCATCTGGCGGGCGGCGCTGTGGGGATCCCCTTTCTTCCCGAAAAGGGCGAGCATGAACTCCACGGGTTTCATCCCCAGCGCGATGGAGAGGGCGAGATCCCGATAGTAGGGATGCACGATGTCGAACCCCCTGCGCAGCGCGTAGGCCGCTCCCACACCGATCCCTTCGTGCGCGATCCCGGATATATGGAAGGGAACCCGTCCCTGCCGTTGCAGAACCCAACAGCGCTCGTCCAGCCGACGGGAGAGCAGAAGGTGATAATACATCTGCAGGATGGTGTCATCCGAGAGGCCCAGATCCTCATGGCGCTGGGTGATGGGAAGGAATTCCTTGACTTCAACGGCCATCGCCGCCTCCTGAGCGGGAATTCACTCTGGATATCTTTGGATCCTCTCCCTCGGAGGCCCTTTGGGCCTCGGAGAGAGGCACGATCGGTCCCAAGAGCGCCTATTCTTCCCCCCGGGCGGCCTCCTTCCACTGGCGTTCCATTTCCATATAATGATCCGGGTAGATCCCGGTGTATCGGAGGAACTTCGGGATGGGGTAACGAATGCCGCCCCTGTGGGTGCCCTCCAGGCCTTCGATGATCCATTCGATTTTGCTGCTGGGGATGGTGAAAGCCATTTCGTCATCCTGGGCCTGGCCGAAGACCCGGTCGCCGTAGCATGGGAGGATCACCTGGCACTCATCGGTCTTCATGGTGGTGATCACCGCGTCGGCGCAGTCGATGCGCCCGGAGAAAGATGAAGTCAGACGGCCGCCGGTCTTCCAGAGGCGGGCGACCACCAGGCGCATGACCTGAGCGGAGTTCCCATAGATGAGGATCACGTGGGGTTCGAAGGAGGTGCGATGGAGAGGAGCCGTGACCACGCCTTCCCACTGATGGTGTTCCCATTTATCCACCTGCGCTTCGCTCACCGCCCCTGCAGCAGGGGTCTCGGTATACATCCCGGCGCAGGTCATGCCGTTGAGGTAATAATCCAGCATGGGCTCGAAGCCCCATACAACTTTCGCGAGGGGACATGAGAGATCTTCCCCTCGCATCCCAATGATCCATCCGTAATGGCGGGCGATGGCGAAACCCTGGCAGATCGCGATCTGCTGTCCGAAATCCCGTTTGGGGAAACGGGTCTTCTCCGGCCACGGCTCTCCGGGGGCGATCATCCGGATGGCCACCGGGAAGGTGGCCGGGCGCACATGGGCCTGAAGCGCTTCCTGCAGGCGTTGAAGCCTGTCCGGCATCCCGGCCTCCTGAACGGGGATCGCGCAGATTTCATGACTCTGGATGCGGTCAAAGGCCTCCGGATCGCATCTTTCAGCAGACCCCTAAACCTCGGAGGCTTTTGGGGGCCGGGCGGGCCGCCGGAGGCGGCCCGCCCCGCCCCCAGGTC
>NZ_JANWXB010000314.1 GCF_025055495.1 Thermoflexus sp.
GCCGCCTTCGGGGTTCCGGCCCGACCCCCAAACATTCAATTTCCCCCCTCCCCGCGGCCCTTCGCGCCGCGGGGAGGGGCTTGGCCCTCTTGCCGCAGAAAGCTCAGGGCGCTTGGTGTCGGCCTGCTTGTCCAAAGTCCAGTTTGAAGGGAACGCCCGGAATCAAAGGGCAAGAGGAACAAAATCAAAGGCTTCCCATCCCGTTCCGCCTGTCCTCAGAGATCTTCGCCCCCCTCCCCGCGGCCTGGAGGGCCACCGGAAGGGAGCTCTCTTTCGTTCTCAAAGCCGCACCGGACGGGCTTCAGAAGGCGTTACAAGGAAAGATGGAACTTAACCCTTTATCCGCCGGATGAACTCCTCGATGGGGATAGCCGGGAGCGTCATGATCTTCACGCTTCCGCGCGAAGCGAGCTCCACCGAGACTCGAGCCACTGTCTCGTTATCCGGCGCTTCCACGATGTTGACGAAATCATAAGGACCCAGCACCGCATACTGGGCCAGGACCTTCACCCCCATCGCCTCGACTTCCCGGTTGACCTCCAGGATCCGTTCGGGGCGCTCCCGGATGGTTTCCGCGCCGTCGCCGGTCAGGGTGCTGAGCATAATATAGATCGCCATGGCAACCTCCTTTTCGCTTTTTGGCTTTTTGGGCCGGTGGTTTGTTTCGCTAAAACATGTCGTCAGCGTTTGTTTCCAAATCCTGATGAGCCCTCGCTCTTCCACCCCATTCATCTGGCTCCCAGGAGGGAGCAGTTATTCTCGAGCCTGAGATTTCCCTCACCGCCGGAAAGTCAGCGAATCTGAAACCGCTCCTTGCCAATCCGCAGGGTCACCGGGCCTGGAGCAGATAATCCGAACCGCAATTCGAAACCCAGATTCCGACCCGCCGGGATCATCCAGGGAAATGCGGGGGAAGCTTCCAAGAATGGCACCGGCTGGCCCTCCGGCCCGATCAGTTCCACCTCCGTTGCCTCCAGCATCACAAGCTGCGCGCCTGGGTTCCCGATCCCGCCCCGGATGAGCAGCACCCGTTCCTCAGGCAGCCACTCTGCGCTCTGCACCTGGATCTGAAGGAGAACCTCTGGCTCCGGTGTGGGCGTCGGACGGGGAACCTCAAATTCCACTTCAACCGGCGTGGTCCGGCCCGGAAGCGGGTTGAACCGCCAGACCAGAATCCCTTCCGCGCTGTTGCGGGGCATGAGATAGGCGACCAACCCGTCGACGGTGCCGCCTGGAGCGATCCGGCCTGAAGGAAGCGGGACACCCTCCAACATGGTGGGTTGATACCGTCGCCCAGCGGCATCGATCAGATTCATCTCGAAGCGTTCGATCGCCAGGGGCTCTTCGCCAGTGTGGGTCATCTCCAACCGAATCACCACTCCGACGAAATCCCCGGGGATCCCCGGACCGCTCCAGCGCAGCTCCACGTTCTCTAAGTTCAAACGGATTGGCCCCACCTGCACCGGGAGGCCCATCGGAACCCGTCCCGTGGCCAGTAGCGATGGGGATGTCTCCAGCAGCGGAGAGGCTGTCACTGCCCATCGGGGCTCCCCCCCGACCAGCAGGAGCGTCAGCCCTGGGCGGTGCTGGGAGAGGATCGCCGTATCCTCAGGGCGCACCTGCTGCTTGCCGGAGACCTGGAAGCGAAGCGCTGAGCCTGTGCTCATCTCCACCTCGAGAACATCTCCCTCTTGCAATTCCTCCACCAGACGTCGGGTTTCCGGGCGGTCGGACAGGCCGAATACCAGGTTCGCGAACGTTCCTTCCATCCAATAAGCCGTATCGCCTCGCCCGCGCGGCACCGGCCAGCTTCCCCCTTGCACAGCAAGGGGAGCAATTCTTAAGGTGGTATCTTTGACCCGAAGCCGAAGCGGAACGGGCGACGACGGAGTTCCCATCGTCTCCCTCAGCGGGGGCGGAGTTGCGGGTTGAGCGGCGCGGACAAGCAACAGAAGGCCTGCCACAAACAGAACCAGCCCCATCGCCCCCACGCCGGCGCTGATCAGCAAGAACGGGCGAACAGCAGGGGGGATCTGCTCCCAGCGCGCCCGTGCCTGCTCCCGCCAGCGAGAGAAAACGGCCATGGCCTTCTTCCAGGGATCCATCCCGCTTGCTCCAGACCGGTCATCCATCCATCTTTACTTCACAGTTTGCTCAAGGAAATTCCTCTCTCTTCTCTACATCCCAAAGAGCCATAGGGACGAAGGATGAAGAAAGAAAATACTCCTCACACCATCCATGATCCGTGCGGAGCCTGTCCTTTCTGCCTTGACGGTCATGGCAGACGAGCCGGCATCGAGATCGGATTCAACCGAATCGTCACCGACTGGCCGCTCTCCACGGGGCGCACCACCCCGAGATAGGGGATCACCAGACGCACCACCCCCTCCGCAACCCCCTGCAGGATCACCTGTCCCTCGTCATCGGTCACCCCACGAGCGATCACCTGTCCCCCGCGGAGGCTTACCAGCCAGGCCATCAGACCCACCACCCCTTCCCCTGGATCCGATGATCCGCTGCCATTGGCATCGTAATAAACCTCCAACCTCACCTCGATTCGCCGCCCGACCGGCGCGGGAGTAGGAGTTAACGCCAGGACCTGCAAGCGCACCGGCGTGGGCGTGGCGGTAGGAATCGGGGTGAATGTGGGGAACGGCGTGGCTGTGGGCGGCGGAGGAACCACAGTGATCGGCGGAGGCGTGCGGGTCGGCGTAGGGGTGGCGGTCGGCGGCAGGCCCACATTGCACTGCAGGCTGTAGCCGGATCCATACACAATGCCTCGTCCCCCCTGCCCCACCAGAAGATACATCCACCCTTCCCAGGTGGTTATGACCGTCACCCGGCTCCCCAGCTCTCCGGCCTGGGGGTTAACGTCATCGTTCCCAGCGACCCCATTTCGGTTCGCGTCATAGACGATGAGGTTCGTGTCCGTTCCAGGCGTAAGATCCGTGGTCTCACATGTGATGCGCATTCCCGGCTTCACCCAGAGCTTGAAGAAATCATTATCCTCCGTCCCCGGGGTCACCGGGACGAAATTCAGGCCGGTGTATTTCGCTCCCAAGCCGATGAGGGTCGCACGGTCGAAGTCATAATTCGGCTCAAAGGCGTCCGGGGAACCCGCAGGGGTAGGCGTAGGTGGAGATATGGGGGTGGGAGATGGGGTCGGAGTCCCTGTAGCCGTGGGGACAGGTGTCGGAGTGTTCGCAATTTGAACTACACTCAATAAATAGTTGACAACCACTGGGCTCGGTGTAGGGGTAGGCGTCGGTGTCGGCGCAGAAGGGCTTTGAAAGCTCAGCGGCACCAATTCCACGTAGTGGGTGGTGGTGTAGGCCCTCCAGGAAAGGGTGAGAGAGGAGCTACCTATGCTCTCATCGATCACATTCAACGCACTATCATAAAGCCTTAATCGAACAAGCAGTTGATTTGGATTGAACAATATGTTGAAAGACAATCGATAGTTGTTTCCGATCAGAGCGGCAAACCTGTAATAATCAATATCCGTATTGGTCACCGGGGCAGTGACGGTAATTCCGATAGTTCCCTGAACCGTATCTCCAAGCGTAATGGATGTGGCCTGGCCTGGAGAATCGTTTGGCTCAACCTCAACTGCCGGTGCTGCCCGGGTGGCCTCCCAAGAGAGAAACAACATCATCCCGCCCATCAAGATGCCCAGGACGGGGACTACTAAAATCCGCAGCCGTCTTGGAGAGGAAAGATGCATGGGAATTCCTCCTAATCCGATCGGCGGAGCTGCTGGATGCGCCGGACCAATTCTTCCATAGGGAACGGCTTCAACAAAAACGTGTCCGCCCCTGCAGCCCGGGCGGCGGTCTCCTGATCATCCCCAGAAACCACGATAACCTTAACGCTCTGAAGATCCGGATCTTCCCGAAGCGCACGCAACAATCCAGGGGCTCTTGCTTTTCCCAGATAGAAATCCATCACCACGATATCCGGCCGTGCCTCCCGGATGCACTCCAGAGCCCGCTCAGGAGAGGGGCAGATCACAGCCCGATAGCCTTCGAATTCCAACAGCGTCGCCAGCATGTGGGCCATTTGAGGGTCGTCTTCAATGATCATCACGGTGGTCATGGTTGACCATAATTAGACTCGTTACATAAGGGGCGATCATCCCTCTTCTCAGCCTTCTGGGCCGTGGAAAGGGGAAAACTTCGGATGAGGGCCCGGGGGTCTTTGCCCCCTCGAACCCGCACCCCCAAGATATGCTCTCCTCCTTCCCGAAGCTCTCAGGGCCCCAGGGCAGACGATCACCGGGAGGACCGACTGGCCTTCGTCTTCGCGGGGGCTCGGCGTCGGGCGCCGTCCTTCGACGGCGTCCGAGCTCCATCCCTCCGATCCTGTAGCGCCACCGCGAGGGCCTCGTCGACCGTCTCCACCAGCACAAACTCCATCGCCTGGCGCACATCCTCCGGCACGTCCTCCAGATCCTTCTCGTTGCGCTTCGGCAGGATCACCGTGCGCAGGCCCACCCGGTGCGCCGCCAGCACCTTTTCCTTGATACCTCCCACTGGCAACACCTTCCCCCGCAAGGTGATCTCCCCGGTCATCCCCACATCCGGCCGCACCGGACGATCGGAGAGCAAGGAGACCAGGGCGGTCACGATCGTGATGCCCGCGGAAGGGCCGTCTTTGGGCACCGCGCCGGCCGGAACGTGGATGTGGATATCGCTCTGCTCGAAGAAGCGCTCCGGGATCCCATAATCCTTCGCGTGGGCCCGCACGTAGCTCAGGGCGGCCTGGGCCGACTCCCGCATCACCTCTCCCAGGGATCCGGTGAGCACGAACCCCTTGCTTCCCGGCATCCGGGTTGCCTCGATGAAGAGGACATCGCCTCCGGTGGGCGTCCACGCCAGGCCGATGGCCACGCCGGGGACTTCCACCCGGTGGGTGAGCTCTTCCTCGGTGAACAACGGCTTGCCCAGATACCGGGGCACATCCTCCGCATCCACGAGTGCGGCCTCCGAAGCCCCTTCGGCGACCCGGGTCGCCACCTTCCGGCATACCCGACCGATAGCCCGTTCGAGGTTCCGCACCCCCGCCTCGCGGGTGTATTCCCGGATGATCCGCCGCACCGCCGCCTCGGTGAAGGTGATCTCCCCGGGCATCAACCCGTTCTCCCGCAGCTGTCGCGGGATGAGATAGCCCATCGCGATGTGGAACTTCTCCGTCTCCGTGTAGCCGGGGATGAAGATGATCTCCATCCGGTCCCGCAACGGCACGGGGATCGTATCCAGTTGGTTCGCGGTGCAGATGAACAGGACCTGGGAGAGATCAAACGGCACATCCAGATAGTGATCCCGGAACTCCCGGTTCTGCTCAGGGTCCAGCACTTCGAGCAGCGCCGAGGAGGGATCACCCCGCCAGTCCGCCCCGATCTTATCTACCTCATCCAGCATGAAGACCGGGTTCCGGGATTCCACCCGACGAAGGGCCTGGATGATGCGTCCGGGCATGGCCCCCACATACGTCCGGCGGAAGCCCCGGATTTCCGCCTCATCCCGGATGCCGCCCAGGGCCATACGGGTGAACTTCCGGCCCATCGCCCGGGCGATGGACTGGCCCAGGGAGGTCTTGCCCACACCCGGCGGCCCTACGAAGCAGAGGATCGCGCCCTCGCGAACCCGACGGATGTAATCCCGGGTCTCCAGTTCCTCCAGTTGCGAAGCCCGCTCCTGCTTGAGCTTGCGCACTGCCAGATACTCCAGGATGCGCTCCTTCACGTCCTGGAGGCCGTAATGGTCTTCATCCAGAACCTTCCGGGCATGGGCCACATCCAGGTTATCCACCGTGGTCTTGTTCCAGGGGAGGCTCACCATCCAATCCAGGTAGGTTCGGATCACGCCATACTCCGCGGAAGCAGGCGACAGTTTGGCCATGCGATCCAATTCCCGCAGGGCTTCCCGCCTGGCCTCAGGGGGCATCCCGGCCTCCTCAATCTTCCGCCGGAACCCCTCGATCTCCATCTGGTGCTCATCCGCCTCCCCCAATTCCCGGCGGATCGCCTCTAACTGCTGACGCAGGAAGAACTCCCGCTGCATCTTTTCCACCTGGGCCTGGGCCTCCGTCTGGATCTTACGACCCAGCTCCAGGACCTCGATCTCTCGCGTCAGCAGAGCGATCAGCTTGTGCAGCTTCGCCGCCACATCGTCCAGCTCCAGGATCTCTTGAGCTTCCTGGAGGGACATCCGCAGATAAGTGGCCACCGCATAGGCTAACTGCTTCGGATCCTCCACGGCCATCGCCATGGCCCCGAGCTGATCAGGGAGGCCGGGGACCAGCTCTACCATCCGGGCGAACAGCTCCGCTGTCTTGCGGCGAAGAGCCTCCAGCTCCGGGCCGGGGGTCACCGTTTCGGGATGGCGTTCCACCCGGGCCTTCAGGTAGGGCTGAGTGGCCGTATACTCCCGGATCCGGATCCGTTCCAGCCCCATCACCAGGATCCGCATCGTGCCATCCGGCATCCGGAGCAGGCGCTGGATCAGCGCCAGAGTCCCGACGGTGTAGCAATCCTCCGGCATCGGCTCTTCCAGCTCGGGGCGCTTACTGGCCACCAGGCCGACCAGCTTCTTGCCCAGGACCGTATCATCTACCAGCCGGATCGACCGTGGCTGTCCGACGGCCAGAGGGACCACTGTGAGGGGATAGACCACTACCCCCCGCAGCGGAAGAATGGGCAGCTCCTCCGGGATCTCCACCGCCGGCTCCTCCGGACTCTGCCTGGCCTCCGGCCGGATCCCCATTGGGGGGATCTCCTCGCTCTCTTCGTCCAGGAGATAACCTTCCCAATTCAACCCGAAGGGTCGCATCCACATCTCCCTCATCCTCGTCCAAATGCTGCTCCGATGGTTAAGAGTCACAGGCCTGCCTCCGATTTGGTCACCCGCAGACGCCGCGGCGTCCGCACCGTGATGGTCAGCGGCGGCTTCTTGGGGAGGGTCACGATCAGGAAGCCATCGCGGTAAACGGCCTGGGCCGCATCCGCATCCAGCGCCCAGGGCAGATAGACTTCTACGTGGAACTCCCCGTAATGGATCTCGAGCTGGTGATACGCGACCTTCGGCGTGGGATCCTGCCGGTAGCCGCTGATCACCAGCCAGCGATCGTGCAGCGCCACCAACACGTCCTCAGGCTTCAATCCCGCGATCTCCACCCGAATCACCACGGCCTCGTCGGTTTCATAAACATCCGTGGGCGGACGCCATGCATTTCCATGGCGCAACAGCCAGCGCTGCCGGGTTAAGATGTCCTGAAGCAGCCGCTCCATCTGAGATTCGAACCGCTCGAGGGCCCGCTCGAACTCATCCATAGAAAGCGCTCCGCTGCTGGCTCTCATGTTTTCAGGGAACTATCGGGATCATTTCGATTATAACACACGCTATGGGGAACTTTTGAGTTCCCCGGGGGTGTTGCTTCGCGACATAGAGCGGGGGTCCGAAACGCCCACGAAGGTAGGACGGGCAGCTTCGCTGCCTGCCCCACCTCCCTAAATTCCTGACCGCAACTTGGCCCAGCCAACGGCGCGGGCTCGAGACGAGCCAGGATATTTTTCTCCCCCCTCTCCACATCCCTCAAGGAAGAGTTTTGGGAACCAGACAGGTCGCCTTCAGCGGCCTTCCCGATCCCCAAGCCCCTCATCCGAATTCCGCAACAAGTCTAAAATAATTCTCCCCTTTTCACGATCCCTCAGATCGCGGAAAGGTTGGGGGTCGCCCATCATAGGCAGGGCGCCAGATCGAAAGCTCCATTACCAGCTGATCCAAAGGCCAGTCGCATTCAACGAACCAGGAGGTCTGTATGACGCTCATCACTTTCGAGGACTTCCTTAAAATTGATATGCGGGTGGGACGCATCATCCGTGCAGAGCCTCATCCGCGGGCGCGCAAACCTTCGATCCAGCTCTGGATTGACTTCGGCCCCGAGATCGGTGTCCGGACCAGCAGCGCCGCGCTGGCGGACCGCTATCGGCCGGAGGAACTGGTTGGGACGCTGGTGATCGCCGTGGTGAACTTCCCCTCGAAAAACGTGGCTGGCTTCGACTCCCAGGTGCTGGTCCTGGGCGTTCCCGATGAGGCTGGCCGGGTGGTTCTCCTGCGGCCGGATGCAGAGGTTCCCTTAGGCGCCCGCGTGTTCTAACATGGGGGGTGCTTCACGATGGATGAGTGAGGATGCAACGCCGATGGCCCCTCCCCCCCAAGGTCCGAAGGGCCTCGGGGGATCGATCCATTTCATCTATCCATTTCGTGGGTAGGTAAGGCCGCCTTCGACGGCCTGTCCAGCCCGAGAACCCTCAGGAGGTTCCCATGTCCGCCAAAGCCCATCTCTCCCCCGTGTGGCTGCGCATCTTCGATCTTGAAGTCACCCATGGTGAAGGCGTGTATCTTTATTCGACCGACGGTCAGCGTTATCTGGATTTCACCAGCGGGATCGCGGTGACCAACACCGGCCACTGTCACCCGAAGGTAGTGGCCGCAGTTCAGGAACAGGCGGCCCGCCTTCTCCATGGCCAGGCTAACATCGTCTATCACCGCCCGATGCTGGAGCTGGCGGAAGAGTTACTCACCATCGTTCCATCTCCGCTGGATACCTTCTTCTTCGCCAACAGCGGCGCGGAGGCCGTGGAAGCGGCCGTGAAGCTGGCCCGCTATGCTACTGGAAGGCCGAATGTGATCGTCTTCCAGGGCAGCTTCCACGGGCGGACCCATATGGCCATGGCCCTGACCACCAGCAAGACGATCTACCGGGCGGGGTATCAGCCATTGCCCGCGGGGGTCTACGTCGCGCCGTATCCTTACGCCTATCGCTACGGCTGGGATGAGGAGAACACGTTGCGTTTCTGCCTTCGGGAGCTGGATCTCCTTCTCAAGGCCCAGACGGCCCCGGAGGAGACCGCCGCCATTCTGGTGGAGCCCATCCTGGGCGAGGGCGGCTATGTGGTGCCGCCCCAGGGCTTCCTCGCCGCCCTACGGGAGCGCTGTGATCATTACGGGATCCTGTTGATCGCCGATGAGGTCCAGACCGGCTTCGGGCGGACCGGGCGCTTTTTCGCGGTGGAACACGAAGGGGTGGTGCCGGATGTCCTGATCATGGCCAAGGGGATCGCCTCGGGGCTTCCGCTTTCCGGGATCGCCGCGCGGGCGGAGCTGATGGCCCGCTGGAAGCCAGGTGCCCACGGTGGCACCTACGTGGGCAACGCGCTCTCGTGCGCCGCGGCGGTCGCCACCATCCGGGTGATGAAAGAGGAGCGGCTGCCAGAGAACGCGGCGGCCCGGGGGGCTGAGCTCCTGGAGGGCCTGCGCCGGCTCGCTTCACGCTTCCCACGGATCGGGGATGTCCGCGGGCGTGGCCTGATGATCGGCGTGGAATTCGCCCGGGATGGAGAGCCGGACACTGCGATCGCCAAAGCGATCCAGGCCGCCTGCTTCCGCCGGGGATTGCTGTTGCTCACCTGCGGAACCTATGACAACGTGATCCGCTGGATCCCGCCTCTGGTGGTGACTGCGGAACAAATCCAGGAAGGGCTGCGCATTTTCGAGGAGGCGATCGGGGAGGCGATGGAAACCGTCGGATGAAGCATTCGATCCCCGGAACATTGCGCCCACCCCATGGGATTGTTTGTAGGGGCAGCCCCCTGTGGCTGCCCCATTATGGGCACCCCCCGTGGGCAGGCCCTCGTGCCTGTCCCTACGAAATGTGCGACGTGCCGTATCGTTTTGTAGGGGCACCCCCTCGTGGTTGCCCCTACGATGGTTCATCCATTAACCGTCGAGCCAGAGCCAGGGCTTCCTCTCGGGTGGTCACCTCGCCAGCCGCCTGAGCCTCGCGGATGGCCTCCAGGATACGGCCGATCTGTGGCCCCTCTGGCACCCCCAGCGCCAGAAGGTCCTCCCCCCGGAGGAGAAGGCTTGGGCGGACGAACCGCTCGGGCGCCTCGAAGAAGGCTTGCCACAGAGTCCGCGCCACCTCCAGTCGGGGTCCCCAGATCCCATCCGTCAGCGTGGGGCCCCAAACAGCCAGGGTGTCCGCCAGGGCGAGCAGCGATAGATCCACTCCCCGTTCTCCTATATCCCGGAAAAACCGGTAGATCGCCCGCGGCGTGAGCCGCCCCCGTGCCAGCCCGTGCGGCCGCATGTGATAACGGACCAGGATCTCGATCTCCTCGATCTCATCATTGCTGAAGCGGAGCATCTCCAGGCGACGGGCCGCCCATTCTGCTCCCACCCGCTCGTGGCCAATGAACCGCACCCGTCCATCCGGCTCCACCGTCCGGGTCGCCGGTTTCCCAATATCGTGCAGCAACGCGGCCAGCAACAGCAGCGCCCGTCGGGGGTGATCCGTCGCTATTTCCTCTTCCCAGCGGGTGCGGAGACGTTCCCGCCAAGGGGCCATGGCCGCATCGATCTCCGCCCATCGCGGTGCAAGATCCAACAGTTCCGGTGATTCCATCGGGCCTCCCAGCAGCCGCTCCATCGCTGTGACCGTCCGTAGCGTGTGCTCATAGACATCCCACACATGGGGCGGGCCCTGCATCACGCCGCGCAGGTTCGCTACCTCCGGCAGGATCTCCGGGAGGATCCCCAAGGCCTCCATTCGCCGCAGGCTGCGGACCAGAGGGGGGATCAAGAGGATTTTGACCAGCTCCTCCCGCACCCGTTCCGGCGCGACCAGGATCAGACGGGGAAGCGCTTCCTGGAGCGCCTGCTCGGCCTCTGCCGTCATTTGAAGTCCAAACTCGGCCTCGAAGCGAACCGCCCGGATGATCCGAACGGGGTCCTGGCGGAAAGCGTCGGGAGCACAGGGACGCAGCCGCCCAGCCCGCAGGTCTTCCAGCCCCCCCAGGGGATCGAAGGGCATTAGAGGCTCCGCGCTGAGAAAAGCGTCGAGATCCGCCATCATCGCATTGATGGTGAAATCGCGGCGCCGGAGATCTTCCTCCCAGGAGGCACCATCACGTCGGGTGAGGTCAATGTAGAACCGACGGCCCCCTGGGCTCCGCCAGACCACCCGGCCGAACTCCCGCCGGGCATCGAGGATGTAGAAAAACCCTCCGATCCGGTCGGCCAGGGCCCGGGCCAGGCGCAAGGCGGGGCCGACCACCACTACATCGAGATCATTGGGCTCCCGGCCGATCAGGCGATCTCGCACTGCGCCGCCAACCACCCGGGCCTCATAGGGGCCCTCCTCGAGCAAACGCTTGAGCGGCTCCAGCAACGCTCGAGGCAACATTTCCTCCCCACATCCAGATTGGGTAACACCACAGAATCCTGTAGCGTGCTCCTCTTCGGCTTGGCGGGAGATTCCCTCCCCTCTTTCCCGGTGAGAACAAGGAAAGAGCGGAGAAAGGGATCGCTCCGCCCTCCATGCCATTCTGCAGCGCTACCCCCGATCGCGTTCACATTGTAAATCATAGAGCATCCCGGGAAACCGGAGATGAGGAGTGCTTTGTCCAGTTATAAACTGGGGATTTGAGGAACCG
>NZ_JANWXB010000323.1 GCF_025055495.1 Thermoflexus sp.
GCCGCCTTCGGCGGCGCCCCAGCCCCAAAACCCCCATGGCGTAATGGTAGTGCTTTGACCCGTTCGAGCTGGAGATCTGGGGAGCTGAATCCAATCAAAGGGATCATCGCTCCTCCCCACCGTCCTCTGGGCCGTGGGGAGAAAAGATCTTTCGGGGGTGGAGCAGGGGGCTCTTGGCCCCTGCCCCACCCCCGAAAACGCCCAATCGAATGCGTTCTTACTGTCCAGCTTCCTCCAGCTCCAGCTCCGCCAGCGGCACGGTCGCCTCACATTTCAGGCAACGGGCGTTCTCCCGGTCGTCCTGCACCAGAAGGCCGCCGCAGTGCGGACAGCGAACGGTCAGCGGACGCTTCCAGGTGGTGAAGTTGCATGTCGGCCAGTTGCTGCAGCCGTAGAAGGTGCGGCCCCGCTTGGTCTTTTTCTCCAGGAGCTCCCCGCCGCACTGAGGACATGGAACGCCCAGCTTGTTGTAGAAGGGACGGGCATAACGGCACTCCGGGAAGCGAGTGCAGCCCACGAATTTCCCGAAGCGCCCGTAGCGGATCTGCAGCGGTGCTCCGCACTCCGGGCACTGTTCGTCCAACACCTCGTGGTCCAGGGAGATCTTCTGAATCCCGGCTAAGGCGACCTGGAGCCGCTGTTCGAAGGGCCCATAAAACTGGCGCAGCACCTCCACCCAGTCCACTTCGCCCGCGGCGATGCGATCCAGATCTTCCTCCATCCGGGCCGTGAAGTTCACATCCATAATGTCCGGGAAGTGCTGGATCAGGAGATCGGTGACCGTGATGCCCAGCGGCGTCGGCACCAAGCGCTTGTCCACGCGCTCGACGTAGCCCCGCTGGAAGAGGGTGGAGAGGATCGGGGCGTAAGTGCTGGGCCGGCCGATGCCGTATTCCTCCAGGGCTTTAATGAGAGAGGCCTCGGTGTAGCGCGGCGGGGGCTGGGTAAAATGCTGCTCCGGAAGCACCTGCCAGAGCCGCAGCCGCTCCTGGGGATCCAGCGGCGGCAGCAATCCTCCCCCTTCCTCCTCTTCCTCCGGCTTCACATCCTCGTCTCGCGTCTCCTCGTAGACCACCAGGAACCCTGGGAAGCGGATAGCGGAGCCGGTGGCCCGGAAGAGGTAGCGCGGATTCTCCAGAGCTTCCAGAGGGATCTCGCCATCGGCGACCAGCGCCCGGGGCACCGCCACGATCTCGACGGTCATGGTGTCCAGGACCGCCGGGGCCATCTGGCTGGCCACGAAGCGCTTCCAGATCAGCTCATACAGGCGATACTGGTCGCGATCCAGATAAGGCTTCACCGACTCCGGCGTCCGAAAGACGGAGGTGGGCCGGATGGCCTCGTGGGCTTCCTGGGCGATCCGCGCCCGGGTCTTATAGACGGGAGGCTCCGGCGGAAGCAATCCCTCGCCGTAGGTTTGGGCGATGAAGCGACGGGCCTCCTCCTGGGCCAGCGGGGAGATGTTCGTGGAATCCGTGCGCATATACGTGATGAGGCCGACGGATCCCTCCTCGCCCAGCGGCAGGCCCTCATACAGCTGCTGGGCCACTGCCATGGTGCGCCGGGCCGTGAAGCCCAGGCGGCGGGAGGCTTCCTGCTGCATGGTGCTGGTGGTGAAGGGAGCCGCCGGCCGCCGCCGCCGCTCGCCCTTCTTGACGCTGACCACCACGTAGAGGGCATCTTCCAGCTCCGCCACCAGCGGGCGCACCTGTTCCTCGTTCTTGAGCTCGGGCTCCACCCCGAGGTAGCGGACCAGGCGGGCGCGGAAGGTCCGTTCCTCATCGAGCTTGCTCAGCTCCACGGCGATGGTCCAGTATTCCTCAGGGACGAAGGCCTGGATCTCCCGTTCCCGCTCCACGACCAGGCGCAGGGCTACCGATTGCACCCGGCCCGCCGAGAGGCGCCCGCGGATTTTCTCCCAGAGCAGGGGGCTCAGCTTATACCCCACCAGCCGGTCCAGGATGCGTCGGGCTTGCTGGGCGTTCACCAGCTGCATGTCGATGCCCCGGGGATGGGCGAAGGCCTCCCGGATCGCCGGCTCGGTGATCTCATGGAAGACCACCCGGCGCAGCTTCGAGGCCGGGATATTCGCGACTTCCGTCAGATGCCATGCAATGGCCTCCCCCTCGCGATCGGGGTCCGTCGCCAGATAGACTTCCGCCGCTTCCTTCACAGCCTCCCGTAACTCCCGGACCACCGCCTGCTTCTCCTTCGGCACCCGATAGGTCGGCTGGAAACCATTCTCGATGTCGACCGCCAGCTGCGACTTCAGCAGATCCCGCACGTGGCCGATGGATGCTTTCACCGTGAAGCCCCGGCCTAGGATGCGGCCCACGGTGCGGGCCTTAGCGGGAGACTCCACAATGACCAGCCGGGTTCCCTTCTCACTCATTTCCCTCTCCTCCGGATTCCAGAGCATGGTTCAAAGCGCAAAGCTCACTATTTCCCTCGCCCATTCGCGCCTCGATTCACGGACAGTCCCTACAGGTATTCAGAGCGCCCTTCCCGCTTCAGCGCCTCCACCAGCAGGCGGACATCCTGGGCCCGCTCGCGGGGGCAGACCAGGAGGACATCATCGGTGTCCACGATGATGAGATCCTTCACCCCGATGGTCGCCACCAGCCGCCCGTTCCCGAAGATCAAAGAGCCCGAGGTGTCCAGGCCCAGATGCTCCGCCCCCAGGACCACGTTGCTCTGGTCGTCAGCGGACAGGATGTCCAGCAACGCGGCCCAGCTGCCGATATCGTTCCAGCCGAACTCGGCCGGGATGACCGCTACTTCCTGCGCCTTCTCCATCACGCCGTAGTCGATGCTGGTGTTGGGCATCTCCGGCCAGATCCGGCGCAGGGCCACCGCCTCCTCCGGCGTCCCAAGGACGGCCTCCAGCGCACGGAGGCCGGCGGCGAGCTCCGGCATGTTCCGATCGATCTCCTCCAGGATCCGATCGACCCGCCAGATGAACATGCCGCTGTTCCAGGAATGACGTCCGCCGGCTACGAAGCGTTCGGCGGTCGCCGCATCCGGCTTCTCCCGGAAGGCCAGGACACGATAGGCCATAAAGCCGCCGAAGCGACCCAGAGGTTCCCCTCGCTCGATGTAACCGAACCCGGTGGCGGGGTGCGTGGGGCGGATGCCCAGGGTAACCAGGAACCCTCTTTCCGCCACCCGGAGGGCCGCCCGGAGCACGGCCCGGAAGCGGGCCTCATCCCGGATGTAATGATCCGCCGGCAGGACGGCCATGAGGGCCTGGGGCGCCCGCCGGCGAAGGTGCAGGGCGGCCAGGCCGATCGCGGGGGCCGTGTTGCGGCCCACCGGCTCGGCCAGGAAATTCTCCGGGGGGATCTCGGGGGCCTGCTGGATCAGTTCCTCGACATGCTCCTGACCGGTGACGATCAGGAGGTGCTCGGGCCGGAACATCGGGAGCAAGCGATCGACCGTCAACTGGAACATCGTCCGCTCCCCCAGCAGCCGGAGCATCTGCTTGGGGCGGCTCTGCCGGCTGAGGGGCCATAGGCGGGTGCCGCTCCCCCCGGCCAGGATCACCGCGAAAGGCTCCCCGCTCATCTCCTCACCTCCTGGGTCATTGCAATCCTGCTTCCCGCCATGACGGTCCTGGCGGAAAATAACGATACGCATAACCATCCGGTTTCGCAACTTCCAGCAGGCGGGTTCTGGGGGGGGGCTGGCCCGGGCGACGAGCTCCCGTCCCTGAAGTCCCCGGCCCGCCCTTCTGGGGATGGTAAGGGACCCGAGGTTACGCGCAGCGGGGAAGGAGGCAAAGCCACCGCTCCGTTCCCCCCTTTTTGCCGATCCCCCCGCTGTAAAGCGGTGCGAAGAGACGATAGGAGGTCCCCTTCTATCCTGAACCATGAGGTCTCCGAGGGGTGCGGGCGGTTTATCGTTGATGAAGCTGAATGTTGATGAATGCAACCTCCAATCCTTCACTACAGGAGGTCACTCATGAACATTCTGGTATTGCATGGCCCCAATCTGAACTTGCTCGGAACCCGGGAGCCCCATATTTACGGGACAACGACCCTCGAGGAGATCAATACCCGGCTGGAAGAGTGGGCAACTGCCCATGGCGTCACCTTGCGGATCGTTCAATCCAATCACGAGGGGGCACTCATCGACGCGATCCACGAAGCCCGGGGGTGGGCGGATGGGATCCTGATCAACCCGGGCGCCCTACACATCTACGGCTATGCCCTGCGCGATGCCATTGTCTCGGCGAACCTGCCGACGGTGGAAGTCCACATCTCGAACACCCAGGCCCGCGAGGAATGGCGACGCCTCTCCGTCATCGCCCCGGTCTGTCGCGGGGTGGTCCTGGGCTTTGGGTGGCGGAGCTACCTCCTGGGGCTCGCGGGCCTTTGTGAGCTGCTGAAGGAGAAACGGGAAGGGTAAATCCGCATGGCCGCGGCGCCCCCATCCCCATCGCAATTGCGAGGGATGCAGATCCCCAACCCTGGAACTCCTGGCTATAATGAAAGCCGAAAGGCATACCGTGGAGGTGGGCTGTGCCTTCTCCTTTCCCTGGCATGGATCCGTATCTGGAGCGCCCGGATCTGTGGCCCGACTTTCACAGCGATCTGGCCTCCGAAATCCGCGCAAGGCTGAACCAGCGGATCACGCCCCGCTATTTCGCCCGCCTCTCCGTATCGGTCACTTATGAGGTGGTGGAGATCGGGGAAACCCATATCGTCCGACCTGACGTATCCGTTCACCGCCCTTCTTCTTCCGGAGAATCTCCGGCTCCGGTGGCGATCCCCCCCGCCCCGGTGAAAAGCCGGATCCCCCTGGAGGTGCCGCTGCGCCTTTACAGCGTGGAGATCCGCAAGGCGGACACGGAGCAATTGGTCACGGTGATTGAGATTCTCTCCCCGGTGAACAAACGGGCCGGTCACGAGGCGCATCAGGAGTACCGGCGGAAACGACGGGATCTGTTGCGTTCGTCCGTTCATCGGATGGAAATCGATCTGCTCCGGGGCGGGGAACGGCCTCCGCTGGAGGATCCGGTTCCCCCAGCGCCCTATTACGTGGTCCTCAGCCGCGCGGATCGCCGTCCAACCGTGGAGGTCTGGCCCATCCTGCTGTGGGATCCTCTGCCGGTGCTCCCGGTGCCGCTCCTGGAGCCAGATCCGGATGCGCCCCTGGATTTGGGGGCTGTCGTGGCCGCCGTCTACGAACGGGGCGCTTACGGGGTGCAGATCGATTACCGCCAGCCGCCGCCTCCGCCGCCGCTCTCGGAGGCAGAGCAAGCGTGGCTGGAAGCCCAACTGCGGCAACAGGGCCTTCGATGAGGCATCCTGAACGCTGAGGCTTCGCAGGCGGCAGGATCTCTCCAGCGCGTTGCCTACAGGCCACAAAGAAAGAGGGGAAGTAAGGAAGGAGAGGTCTCCATCTTCTCAGCGAATCGGGGCAAACCCGCTACCTGTTCATAACGGGACCAAGCCCTGTTGACTCTCAGGACTCGCGACGAGGGACGGATGACAGAAACGCTATTCGCAGGACGCTATCGCATTTTGGGGACGCTGGGACGCGGCGGGTTCGCTGTGGTCTATCGAGCCTTCGATACCGTCCTCCAGCGCGCGGTCGCCATCAAGGTTCTCCGCAACGATCGCCTGCAGGACCCCGCGCTACGCCAGCGGTTAGAGGCGGAGGCCCGTTTGCTGGCCAACCTGTCCCATCCGAACTTAGTGACCATCTATGATTTCGGCTGGGAGGGCGGCCAGCCCTACTTCGTGATGGAATATGTAGACGGATGGGATTTAAAGACCCTGATCCGTCATGCCGCGCCGCTGACGGTGGAACGGGCGCTGGAGCTTTTCCTGCAGATCTGCGCCGGGGTCGGCCATGCCCACCGGAACTCGATCGTCCACGGGGACCTCAAGCCGCAGAACATCCTGGTGTCCCGGACCGGTGAGGTGAAAGTGGTGGACTTCGGCATCGCCGCCACCCTTTGGTCCCGTGATCCGGATCGAACGACCTGGGCGACCCCGCAGTATCTATCTCCAGAACAGGCGGCGGGCCATCCGCCGACCCCGGCCTCCGATGTCTACAGCCTGGGCCTGATTCTATATGAAATGCTCACCGGTCGTCTGCCCTTCGAGGCCTCTACCCCCACGGAATTGTTGAGGGCTCACCTGACCCAGGCACCTCCTTCCCCCAAAACCTTCCAGCCCGGGCTGCCGGACGATGTGGTGGAGATCCTTCTGACCTGTCTGGAGAAGGAGCCGGCTCGTCGTTACCGGAACGCGGATCAGCTGGCCCGGGTGCTTCTCCAGCGCCATCCGTTAGCGGCCCCCACCGGTCTTGCGGAGCAACCCACTGGGCCGACCACGCCGGCTGTCCCCACCCCTGTTCCCTCCGTATCCCCAGCCGCCCCTGCGATCCCGGAAGAGCGCGACTGGCTGGTCTGGCTGCTGGGGGCGCTGGCCGCCCTGGCTGTCTTGGGCCTGATCCCCCTCTGGTGGCTGGTCTACCGCGCGTGGCTCGGCGGCCCCACGGGCGTTCCGACCCCTACGCCCCCTCCCACCGTGGTGCCCGCGATCCAGGTCCCGGATCTTCGCGGGCTGCCGGTTGTGGAGGCCCAGGCCCGGGCGATGGGGCTGGGGCTGGGGCTCTCGGTCGCCCGGGAGGTCGAGGATCCCCAGCAGCCGGCGGGGGTAGTGATCGCCCAGGAGCCCCCGCCCGGGGCGACGCTGCAACCGGGCGAGGCCATCCAGGTCACGGTCAACCGCGGCGCGCCGGTCTTCCCGGTCATCAACGTCCTGGGGTATACCCTGGATGAAAATATCCTCAATGGCCTTCGCTCGTATGGATGGGATGTGCGGGTGGAACGGGTGTGGAGCCCGGAACCCGCGGGGCGGATCTTGGAGCAGCGCCCGCCCCCGGGGGCCCTCCTGGGGGTCGGTCAGCCCCTCACCCTGACCGTGAGCGCAGGAACGCGGATCGAAATCGGGGCGAACTTCGCCAACTGGGTGACGCTGGATGCGGTGGATCTGCCCCAGCGGGCCTTTCGGCCCGGGGAAACCATCGTCGCCACGCTGGAGTGGCGCGCCTTGCAGCGGGTGGATCAGCCGCTGGTGATCTTTGTTCATTTGATCGCCCCGAACGGCCAGCTGATTGCCCAGCGGGACGCCCAGCCCAACCCGCCGATCCCGGCGTGGCAGCCCGGGCAGATCGTGCGTGATCCGCTGGTGCTCCCGATCCCCGCCGGCGCGCCGCCGGGGACCTATCAGCTCCGCACGGGCCTCTACCCGGAGGGCAACCCGGCCGCCCGCGTCGTCGTCCTGACCCCAGGCTACTCCAGCGCCGTCAACAACAGCGTGCTGATCAGCGAGCTCACCCTGCGCCCGTGATGAGCCGGTGGCACTATCAGAAGACCCTCAGGACCTAAATAGAACGGTCGGCGTGAGCCAGGAGGTCATGGACGGCACCGGCACGTCCTTCCTGACCGTAGAAGAGGCCAGGAGCAACGGGGTGCTCGACGATGACGCAGCGGTGGCCTTTTATTCCAGGGTGTCGCCAACGCTGGGTTCACCTTCGCAGGATGCCGGGCAGATTGGCTGGGTAAGGGATCAACCCAGCCTGCGCTGCAGCTGTCCACAG
>NZ_JANWXB010000343.1 GCF_025055495.1 Thermoflexus sp.
CAAACCGGAGGAGCTCGCCGCTGCGCGGGCGGCCGTGCGCAGCGCCCAGGCCGCTTTGCAGGCGCTGGAGAAGGGGCCGGACCCCCTGGATCTGGAGATCGCCCGATTGAACGTGGAGCTCGCCAAGAACGCCATCTGGCAGGCGCAGCTGACCCGCGACAAAACCGCTGGCGCCCCGTTTTCGGCGCCGGTGGATCTCGATCTGGCGAACGCCCGGGTGGGACAGGCCGAGCTCCAGGCGGAGGTCGCCCGGCTCCAGTATGAGAAGCTGAAGGCGGGGGCCCGGCCCGAGCAGCTGGAAGCCGCCCGGGCCCAGCTCGCCCAGGCCCAGGCCAGCCTGGCGCGCCTCCAACCGGACCCCCTGATCATCGAGCGCACGCGCCTGCAACTGGAACAGGCCCGATTGCAGCTGGAGCAGGCCCGGCGCCGCCTGGAACAGGCCACCCTGGTGGCGCCCTTCGATGGCACCATCGCCGCTCTGAACATCGAGATCGGACAGGTTGTCGGCCCCGGCGTCCCCGGAGGCGCCATCCTCCTCGCCGATCTGAGCGATCTTTACCTGGATCTGACCGTGGACGAAGTGGATGTGGTCCGCCTGAAGGAGGGGATGCCGGTGGCGATCACGCTAGACGCCCTGCCCGGCCGCACCTTCCGGGGCCATATCGAATCCATCGATCCCGTCGCCACGGAGGCCGGCGGCGCCGCCACCTACCGGGTCCGGGTCGTGCTGGATGAACAGGATCCTGCCCTTCGTTCCGGCATGAGCGCCACCGTGGAGATCGAAGTGGATCGCCGGGAGAACGTGTTGCTGGTGCCCAACGCCGCGGTCCGCCGCGACCGGACCACCGGGCGAGCGTTCGTCAACCGCGTCGTGGGCGATCGGGTGGAGGAAGTGGAGATCCGCCTGGGGGCGCAGGGCGAGACAGAGAGCGAGGTGCTGGAGGGGTTACGCGAAGGCGATATCGTGGCCCTGGGGGACATCCAACCGGCATCGGTTTTCCGATTCTTCGGCCCCAGGCGTTAACGTAGAAGCTCTTGGGGGCCGGGAAGGCCACTCGGGAAGGCCACTGAGGGCGACTGCCCGGCCCCAACCCTTCTCTTTCTCCCTTTGTATCTACGGCCTAAAGGGTTGTGGGTAGGACCCCGCGGTGCGGAGCGGGAAAACGCTGACATCCCTCTGGGCCTGAAACGATCAGGGGCAGATGGTTTTCCCGAGCCGACCCCTGTCAGCCCAACAACCCGATGAGCCGAAATCCACCCCATCCGCCCATAGCCAGCAGGGTGAGCCCACACAACGCCGTCAGCACCCGCAGAACCGCCGGGGAAAGCATCCGAAGCCCCCCATGGGTGATCAGCCCCAGCGCCCCCACCCACAGCAGACTGCCCGCCGTGAAGCCCCCATAAAACACCGCCACCGTCGAGGGCGTGATCACCGGGATCCCCAGGCGGAGCATGGTGGAGGCGATGGCGGCGAACCAGAGGATGACCATCGGGTTGGTCAGGGTGATCATCAGCCCGGTGAAGAACAGGCGGGAGGACGAGGCCTCCGGATTCCATCGAATCGCCACCCCACGCCACGCATCCCGCAGGGTCATGCCTCCCAGACCCACCAACAGGAGCGCTCCGGCCGCCGCCAGGGCTGTCCCTATCGTCGGCCATCGGGAAAGCAGGGTGGCGGCCCCCAGCAGGCTGAGCGTGAAATAAAAGAGATCCCCCGCCACCGTCCCCAGGCCGGTCAGCACCGCCCCTCTCCATCCGTGGCGCAACCCCGCTCGCAGAATCGCCAGGTTTCCAGGCCCTAAAGGGATCGAAAGGGAAAGGCTGAGGAAAAGCCCGCGCAGGAAGATCACGGCCATCGTTATGGATGCTCCGTTTGAAGATTTAGAGGACGGATCGGAGCTGCCTTCAGCGGCTGGATCGGCTCCGAGGAGATGAGAAGACCAGGGGTGGCGGGGGGGGGGGG
>NZ_JANWXB010000382.1 GCF_025055495.1 Thermoflexus sp.
TGTTGTTGGGGGGGCGCGCGCCCGGCGGGGGCCCCCCCCGCCCCCCTGAAGGTAAGGGCATCGTGCTTCACCTTCTCTGTTGCAATCTCAGCCATTGAGCGATCATGAAGCTTGGGAAAGCGGGGCGGGCCAGCGGCCCGCCTCGCTTTCTACATCGATGTCTTGATCCGAGGTTCTGGGGGAATGGCTCAGCCCTCCCTCCACCGCTTTGTCCAGCGGTAATTGGCGGGGCGGGTTGGGGCTGGGGGGCGTTAGCCCCCAGCCCCACCCCTGAAAGATTTTTTCGCCCCCCTCCCCGCGACCCAAAGGGCCGTGGGGAGGGGGAGGCCATTCCACCTCGTCCGGCCGGCTCCGGACGGCGTAACTCCTATGAGATCAGGAAAGGCCTGATGGGAGCGTTGCATCCTGTGGAGCGAATGCCGGTCTTGCGTTTCGTCCCGGTGGAGGACCTGATCCCCCATGAACAGGCGGACCAGATGCGGACGGAGCCGCTGATTCAACGGCTCCAGTCCGAGGGGGTCCTGAAAAACCCCCCGGTAGTCGCGCCGATCCCGGACGAGCCTCGTTACGTAGTATTGGATGGGGCCAACCGGGTGGAGGCCGCCCGGCGCCTGGGGCTTCCCCATTTGGTGGTGCAGGTGGTGGATTACGAAGATCCACGTCTTTTGGTCGACGCCTGGACCCACGTGATCAGCGGCGGAAGCCCGGAGGGCTTCTTCGCGACCGTGCGGGGAATCGAAGGGATCACCCTGGAACCCTCGGAACGCTTGCACGCCCGGGCGGAGCTGGCCCGCCGTCAGGCCCTGGCCTATCTAGTTTGCCCCCGGGGCGATATCTATCTGGTCCGGGCGGAGGGGGATCTCTATCGCCGGACGGCCTTGCTGAATCTCCTGGTGGACATCTACAAATCCCGCTTTCGGTTTTACCGGACCACCACCGACCAGCTGGAGCAGATCCTGCCCTATTATGAGCAGGTGATCGCTGTAGTGGTCTTCCCGCGCTATGAGCCGGCGGAGATCATCGAGCTGGCCCGCAATGGGGCGCGGCTCCCCGCTGGCATCACCCGCCATATCATCCCCTACCGGGCCCTGCGCATCAACATCCCCCTGGAAATCCTGGCGGCCCCTCTCCCTCTGGAGGAGAAAAACGCCTGGCTGACTGAGTGGTTCCGCCGGAAGCTGGCCGCCCGGGAGATCCGTGTCTATGAGGAAAGCGTGGTGATCTTCGATGAATAAATAGACTCGTTGCACAACTGGATGGAGAATTTTTTGGGCCGAGAAGGCCGCCGAAGGCGGCCTTCCCGGCCCAAAAACCTCTCCTGTGGCACCTCGGTGCATCAATACGGCCACCTTTAACGGATGGACGTTTCCTCCAGGACCCGCAGAACCTCCTGCAGATCCGGCGGCAAAGGAGCCTCGAAGGTGATCGGCTCCGGATGGGAGGGCAGGCGCACCGTGAGCGCTCGGGCGTGGAGAAACAGCCGGGGACATGGCAAGGCGGTTCGCCGCCCATAGACCGGATCCCCAACGATCGGATACCCCACATACGCCAGATGCACCCGGATCTGATGCGTGCGTCCGGTCTCCGGATAGACCTCCAACCGCGCGTAGCGTCCCCATCGCCCCTCGTAGGTTTTCAACACCCGATACCGGGTGCGGGCCGGGCGGCCGGTGGGCACCACCGTCATCCGCTGGCGGTAACGGGGATCCCGCGCGATCGGCGCCTCGATGGTTCCCTCCGGAGGCGGATGCCCGATCACCAGCGCATCATAGACTTTACGCACCGTGCGCGCCTTAAACTGCGCCTGCATGAAGTGGTAGGTCCGCTCGTTCTTGGCGACCAGCAACACCCCTGATGTTTCCTTATCCAGGCGATGCACCAGCCCCGGGCGCAGGACCCCTCCCACTCCTTCCAGATTCGGACAGTGAGCCAGGATGGCATGGATCAGGGTGCCCCGGGTGTGGCCCGCCCCCGGGTGCACCACCATCCCCGCGGGCTTGTGGATCACCAGCACGTTTTCATCTTCATAAAGAACATCCAGCGGGATAGGCTCGGGGGTCAGATCGACGGGTTCAGGGGGAGGAATGTGAACGGTGATCTGATCCCCCGAGCGGATCCGATGGGCCGGCCGCAGAACCGGCGCTCCATTGACCCATACCAGTCCCCGCTCGATCAACCGCTGAGCGGCGGAACGGGTGAGCTCAGGCAAGCGCGTTGCGATGGCGCGATCCAGCCGACTGCCGGCCTCTGCAATGAACGTCTCCACCCGCATGGAGGTCAGTGCCATCCCAGGAGCTTCGGCAAGAGGGAAGAGATCATGCGCCCGTGCGCAGCTTCAGGCGCCAAGTCCCATCCAACCGCCCTCGGGAGGGAAACAGACCGAGCCCCAAAAATATTTTTGCTGGGGCGCCGCTGAAAGGCGGCACCCCAGCCCCAAATCCCCAGGAGAGCTCGGACATCGCACAGGCGGATCATCTTTCGCTGGGGTGCCCCCCACCGGAAACTTCCCGGCCAGGGATCCCCGGGATGTTTTCAGCGCTTCTCATCCTGTCATCCCCCTTTACGACGTCGGTTGGATCGGCGGTGCCGATCATGGAGGACGGCCAGGATCTCCTGGTCCTCCTTCTCTTGCTGAGCGATGAAGGTCATGATGAAGGCGCTGCGGCGCTGGCGGAGCGCCATCGGGGCCACTGCATGCAGATCCTCCAGGGTGACCACCTCCCGGCCATCGGCGGCGGCGTATGCCCGAGCGGCTTCCAGCAGGGCGACCTCCGCTCGACTGGACTCAATGCCCAGTCGATGGATCCAGCCAATGGCTTGCTGCTCCAGTTCCGGGGGGATCATCACCCGGGGCAACCGTCGACGGGCCTCCGCGATCTCCTCAGCCGCTGCGGCGGTCTCGTGCGCCCACTGGGCCGCCAGGGCATAGGGATTGCTCCGGAAAAGCCGCACCCGTCGGTAGACCTCCAGCCGGTCCTGAGGATCGCTCAGGCCTCGCACGACCACCCGCAGGCCGAAGCGATCGTGGATCTGGGGCCGCAGCGCGCCCTCCTCCGGGTTCATGGAGGCGATCAGGATCAGGCGGGCGCGATAGGTCGCCGCCAGCGGCCCCCGCCGCACGGTATATCGGCCCAGCGCCGCCGCGTCCAGGATCGCGTTCACGATCTCCGGGTCCAGGAGGTTGACCTCATCCACGTAGAGCACGTTCTGATCTGCTTGAGCCAGAAGACCATGCCGGATCCTCACCCTCCCTTCCATCGCTGCCTGTTCGTCGATTCCCCCGATGACGTCCTCCAAGCGCGCGTTCAGGGGAAGCTCGATCAGGCGCATGCGATCGGGGGCGGTGATCGGTTCCCCCTGGCCCAGTTTGCGGGCGCAATCCTTGCAAACCGTATGGAAGCCCAGCGTGTAAGCAGCCTCCGGTTCACAACCGTAGGGACAGAGCGAACGCTCAACTGGTGGGAGCAGATCCAGCAGGCCCCGAACGGCGGTCGTTTTGCCCGTCCCCCGGGCGCCCATCAGCAACACGCCCCCGATGGCCGGGTTGATCAAGGCCAGGGCCAGCGCGAGCTTCATCTCGGTCTGGCCCACGATCGCCAGAAACGGAAAGCGAACCGCTTCCTCTACCGGCCGGTCGATCGGAGGGCGTGCGCGGAGAACCTGCGCCGCGGGGCTCTGTTCCTCCAGCAGACGAAGCAACATCGAGGTCCGTCGGGGCGCCTCCGGCGGGGTCTCCGCGCTCAACGCCGCGCGCTCATGATCCTCTCCCATAGATCCCGATCCTGTAATTGAAAGGGTCGATATAGCATCACCCGATCCAGCAAGCCCTCATAGACCGTCTGCAGACGCTCCCATACCCCTTCCGGAGGAGCGGTGATCGCAAAGGCGTCCAGAACTTCATCCGAGACTCGCCGGGGCATTTCTTCCCAACGCCCCCGGGCGGCGAGGGCGGAAAGCTCCTCTCCGATCGCCTCCCACCCATGCAGCGACCACACGCGGCGGTAAGAGGGCGTGGAGCCATAAAAGGCGACCTGGGCGCGGACGAATTCCCGAATCTCCCGCATCTCCGCCTCATTCCGGCCGGTGATCGCGAACACGCTGCCGACGATGATGAGCTCCTTTCGGCTCCGACCCGCCTTGCGGGCTCCAGCCTCGATGGCTGGTAAAAGGACCTCACGCAGATAGCGAGGGGTATGAAAAGGATGGACGAAGAAGCCATCCCCCACCTCCCCAGCCAAGCGAGCCAGCGGAGGGTTCACCCCGGCCAGCACGATGGGGATCCGTGGATCCGGGATCGGCCCCGGATCAAAGAAAGGCGACATCAGGGTCAGCTTGAAGAACCGCCCCCGATAGTTTAGCCGGCTTCCCTGTTGCCAACATGTCCAGACGGCCCGGATCGCCTCGACCGTCTCCTGGAGCTTCGGAACGGGGGGATCCCACGGCATGCCGAAGCGGCGTTCAATATGGGCTTTCACCTGAGTGCCCAGGCCGAGGATCACGCGGCCCGGGGCGGCCGCGGCCAGATCCCACGCCGTGTAAGCGATCACAGTGGGGCTGCGGGCGAAGGCGATGGCCACACCGGTCCCCAGGGTGATCTGCCGGGTGTGTTCCGCCGCCAGGGCCAGGGGAAGAAAGGGATCATGACGGGTCTCATGGGTCCAGATCCCATCGAATCCCAGCGCCTCCGCCTCGCGGACCAGCGCGGGGACCTCCAGAAGCCGGTCGAAATGCAGGGTGGCGTCCAGGCGCATTGGAGAGCTCCACGAGTAGTGCTTTGTCCAGTGATCAACTGGGGATCGGAGGAACCGAAGCCCGTCCGGAAGGCCATGGCCCCTCCTCCCAAACATCTTTCGGGGGTGGTGCGGGGGGGCCCGGCCCCCCCCCCCCCCCCCCCCCACCCCCCACAGAAAAAGGGGGCCACCCGGAGGGGGGGGGGCGCGCCCGGGGTGGGGTATGAGAGGTGGGCC
>NZ_JANWXB010000013.1 GCF_025055495.1 Thermoflexus sp.
CCGAATCGGAACGTAGCGCTTCTTTATAATCCTGGCTCTGAAGAAGGACAAGCCGTGCATGTTTTTGCCCGACTTGAACGGATATTGGGATGGATCTTCATCGGCGTAGAGAGGACAGGAAGAGCTTTCGCTGTAATCCTCAATGCATCTCCTGCGCTGATCCCAGCCTTCGAAGGTCATCCCATCTGGTTGGGGCTGGTGTGGGGTGGGAGCATATGGTGCGTGGGGGAGCGCTTTTCACGGTTCCCCTTTCCCCGACCCTGGTGGGATGAGAGATCCCAGAGGGAGACCGGGCGCGGGAAGCGGCGCTCCGCCGTGAAGGCTGGGGCAAGAGGAGAAGGGATCCGGGTCGTGGGAAAAGGGGTCGGCCGTGCGAGGGATGGAGATACGGTTGAGGGAAGGCCGGAGTGATTGGGGACGGGAGGAGCGAGCGGAGGAGAAAGACCACGCTCGCTCCTCCCGCAGTTGGCTCAGCGATTATTGTAGAGCGCTGTGATCAGCTCTCCGTCGGCGGTGTCACCGCTTAATTCCCAGAACATTACCCCGCGCATCCCTTGGCTTCGACGATAAGCCTGCTTTCCTGCCAGGGAGATAGGGTCATCATAGCTCCAGAACCGAGTTCCATCATACTTGTGCATCGTGCCTGCGCCATAGTAAACGGCGCCGGGCGCATTCCGCAGCACCTTATAGTCCTCGATGCCCTGCTCGTATGTTCCGGGCGCGGGGCCGGTCGCGGGCTGCCCCAAGCCGTTGGTGTTTCCCGCGGGCACGCCTGTCCATCCTCGTCCGTAGAAGGGAACCCCGAGAACCAGTTTGCTGGCTGGTATTCCCTTGCTCTTGTAGAGTTGCACAGCGTAGTCGGCGTAGTAGTTGGGCGTTGGGATCTGCGGCCAGTTGTAAAGCGGGGCATGATAAGCGGTGGGTCCATCGGGATCCCAGGCGCCGAAGAAGTCGTAGGTCATGATGTTATACCAATCCACGTATTGTGCAGCCCCTGCATAGTCTGCCGCATTGATCTTGTCATATCCCGCCGGAACCGCTGCGGTGATCAGGAAGTTGGGCCCAAAGCGCGCGCGCAATGCGGCCATCAGATTCTTGAAGGCCTCCGGGCCGCTGTTGTCACATGTCAGGCCGCAAGCGTTGGGATACTCCCAATCGATGTCGATGCCATCGAACAGGCCGGCCCATCGGGGATCGTGGATTAGCGCATAGGCGGAATCGGCAAAGGCTTGCGGATTGCGAGCAGCGACCCCGAAGTTCGTCGACCAGGTCCAGCCGCCGACTGATAGCAGGATCTTGAGGTGGGGATACATCGCCTTGAGCTTGCGAAGCTGATTAAAGTTGCCGCGCAGGCACCCGGGATCCCAGCAGTCTGGCTGTCCATCCACGCTGTAGGCAGCATCATAGAACCGGTCGATGTCTGCGTATGGGTCGCCCAAGACGACGCGGCCGCTGGAGTCCACATTGGCAAAAGCGTAGTTGATGTGGGTCAGTTTGGATGCGGAACCGCTAGTGACGATGTTCTTCACATGATAGTTACGGGCATAGATCCCCCATTGCACAAAGTAACCCACGATCACGCTGTCAGTGGAGGGCGGCGGCGTAGGCGTTCGGGTGGGCGTCGCTGTTGGGCCCGGTGTGGGCGTCCGGGTGGGGGTTGCTGTTACTCCCGGCGTCGGCGTTCGGGTCGGTGTAGGCGTCACCCCAGGGGTGGGAGTTCGGGTAGGCGTGACCGTAGCCCCAGATGTGGGGGTCCCCCTGCACGCCCCTAAGGGGATCCAAGGCTGCCCGCTTCCAGGAGGGCCACTGTGCAGATCGGGGCGCTGTCCCTGGGTCCAATAGGCGGCCTGGTAGTTCACTCCGTTATAGCTGGCGAGATCACCGGCCACATATATCCGGTTTGGATCCCAGGCCGGCGCGCATCCCCCAGACGGGGGCGCTGTGGGGGTGCGGGTGGGCGTGGGCGTTGCCCCACTCGGGGTGGCCGTTCGGGTTGGTGTAGATGTCACCCCAGGTGTGGAGGTTTGGGTCGGCGTCGCTGTGGCCCCGCTCACCGGCTGCCAGAGCGCTGGCACATTCGGCGGCTCCCATCCGGGTTGGGATGTATGGCCTTGGATGCATTGATAAACAGCCCCCTGGTAGGTCACCCGATCGCCTACTCGGTAGGTTGTCCAGGGTTGCCACTCCGGGGGCATCTGGGCTATGACCTGTGATGGGACACCAAGCCCAAGGATTGAAATCATCAGCAAGAGGGCGGTCACGCCTTTGATGAATTTACTCATGACTCACCTCATGTTTGAGGCTGGATCATTTGAGCGCACAGCGTAGAGGTCAAAGTTTTCCACTCTGCACTCCGATGACCAGCTTGAATCCCATTCCGCTCTTGGTCTCGTCTCACTGGTGATGAAAATCCGATAGACCATGCCCAAGGGGATACAGATCAGGGATCGTTACAGGAAGCCGTCCCTGCGGTGACAGGTGGCCCATGATCAGGGCCGCCAGGGCTTCCAGAGAGATCGGCAGGATGCTGTAGGTGCACAGATAGGTGGGGGCATCGGGAGCCGCTTGCAGATCATAAGGGAGCCGAAGGGCCGCCCAGATCAACCGATCGTGCTGCTTCGCCAGGGTCCGAACCAGTTCAGCCTGACCGGGATGCTGACATGCGTTCACGGTGCCCAGCACCACCACCGGGTATGAACGGAGGGCTTCCCGCAACGCGGCGATCTCCGCGGGATTGGGATCGATCGAAATGAGGAACTCATCCACCCGAGGATGGTAACGGCGGAGCGCTTCCGCCAGCATCGGCTTCACGAAGGACGAGGTATCCGCGGGCGTGAGATCCACCGGACGGGGCATGACGGCTGCGATGGGGGTTTCTCCCTCAAGCTTCAGCGGGAGATGACCGTGGCGGTTGCGAACCAAGGTGATGGATCGACGGGCGATCTCCTCGGCGACGGCGCGATGGGCTGCGCATCCCACCACGCTCAGATCCGGCGTCGGAAGATCCGCTACGCTGTTCCTCAGGCGAAGGACGCGATCTGCAGAATATCGCAGATCCGCTTCCTCGAGCAAGCCGCGATGGATCGCCTGCGCCAGATTCTGGAAAACCTCCTCCCGATCAAAGGGCTCTGGCCCGAAGAGGAGAAGATCCGCCCCGGCGCGGGCAGCTGCAATGGCATCCAGGCTGAGGGAAGCGCTCGTGACGGCGCTCCGGATCGCCTTCATCGTCAGGGCATCCGTGATGATCACCCCATGAAATCCCATCTGCTCTCGCAGGACCCCCCGAAGGATCGCTGGGGATAACGTGGCGGGCAGATCCGGCAGTCCGGTGATCGTCGGGATGGACAGATGGGCAGTCATGATCATCCGGACGCCTGCTGCGATCGCCGCGCGGAAGGGGACGAACTCCACGCGATTGAGCCGCTCGAGATCGTGGCTTACGATCGGAAGAGTGAAATGGGAGTCCTCCTGGGTGTCTCCGTGGCCGGGGAAGTGCTTAGCCGTCGCAATCACGCCGGTGGATTGGATTCCACGGATGAAGGCGGTTGCCAGTTCGGCCACCCGGTGGGGGTCTTCCCCAAAGGATCGAACGCCGATGACCGGGTTTTGGGGGTTTGTGTTGACATCGCAGACCGGTGCGTAATTCACATTAATCCCCATGGCCGCCAGCTCGCGGCCGATCACCTCGCCTGCCTGATAGGCCAGCTCCGCGGAGCCGATGGCGCCCAGGGCCATGTTGCCCGGAAACGGCGTTGTGTCTTTATCAATTGCCATCAGCTGCCCTCCTTCCTGATCCGCAGCGATCAGCAAGGGGGGCATGTCCGCCTGGCGTGCCGCATACTGCAATCGCTGCGTCAGCTCCCGGATCTGCCCCGGATCTCGAACGTTGGATTCCCGAAACAGCGTCACCCCGGCCAGTTGGCGCTCTCGGATCGCTCGCATGATGGCAGGGGAGGGGGTTGTGCCGATGAACGAGGCCATGAATTTCTGCGCGATCGCGAACTGCAGATCCATAGGCTTATCCCTTCATCCCGGTTAGGATAATCCCGCCGATCAGATGACGTTGCAGGAGCAGGAACACCACAATGAGGGGCAGCGCGGTCAGGAACGAAGCGGCCATGATCGTCGGCCAGGGCTGGACGACCTGCTGAGGGTTCACCAGGGAGGTCACGTAGATCGGCAGCGTGTAGAGGCTGGTGGTCTGCAAATAAATGAGGGGCTGGAGCAGACTGTTCCAGTGAGCCACAAACAGGAAAACGGCCGCGGTGGCCAGGGCCGGACGACAGAGGGGCAGAATGATATGCCAGAAGATCTGCCAGTGAGA
>NZ_JANWXB010000023.1 GCF_025055495.1 Thermoflexus sp.
GCGCGGGCGATGAAGGCCTGCACTTTCCCGGCATCCTTTCGCCCGGGCTCCCGTTCCACCCCCGAGGATACATCCACCCCCCAGGGTCGAACGCGGAGGATGGCCTCCACGATGTTCTCCGGGCTCAGCCCCCCGCCGAGCAACAACCGGTGGATCCGCGCCCATGTCGCTGCGATCTCCCAGTCGGCCCTCCAGCCGGTTCCCCCATACGCAGCTGGATGCCACGCGTCGACCCCCAGCGTCGGCCCGTCCGGCAGCTGCCCGCGGTAAGGCTCCGGATCCGGGGGATCTTCCAGCCTCCCCTCCGAAGCCGGAGGGCGCAGGCGCAGCACCTTGTAAGCGCGGTCCGCCAGGGCTGCCACGGCCTCCGGAGGCTCGTCCCCATGGAGCTGCGCCCAATTCAGGCCGATGGCCTCCATCCACTCCCGCACCCGATGAACCGGCTCGTTCACGAACACCCCTACCTGCCGGACCCATGGGGCTTCCCGGCGAAGGGCGGCGGCGATGGCCGCTGCCTGCTCCGGGGATATGAAGCGGGGGCTTTTCGGATAGAAGACGAAGCCCAGGGCATCAGCTCCCGCTGCCACCGCGATCCGCGCATCTTCCAGCGTGGTGATCCCACAGATCTTCACGAACCCCCAGCGCTCCGCTCCCCCCATCTCAATAGCCTCCCCACCTGGCGGGCCACGGCTTCAAAATCGAAGCCGTCCGGGCGTGCGCCCGCTTCCACCAGCGCCTCGCCGATCAGCACGGCGTCGTAGCCCAGCGCGGCCATCTCCCGGATGTCCTCCGGGGACCGCAGGCCGCTCTCGGCGACAGTTCGGATCCCGGCCGGGATCCGGGGCCGCAGTCGGGCGGAGGCCGTCCGATCGATCCGAAGGGTGTGCAGATCGCGATGATTGACCCCGATCACCCGGGCGCCCGCCTTTAGCGCCTGTTCCAGTTCCTCCTCCCGGTGAACCTCCACCAGGGCCGTCATCCCCAGGCCATGGGCCAACCCGATGAGATCCGCCAGCTGGGCGGGGTCCAGGGCCGTGACGATGAGGAGCACGGCATCGGCCCCAGCCGACCGGGCGTCATAGACGTGATAGGGGTCCAGGGTGAAGTCTTTACGCAGGATCGGAACCTCGGGAAGAGCCCGGCGGACCGCCTGCAGGTGGGCCCGTTCCCCCTGGAAGAACCGTGCGTCCGTGAGCACAGAGAGGGCGGAGGCTCCCGCCTGAACATACACCCGCGCCAGCTGGACCGGATCGACGGCCGGGGCGATGGCTCCCCGGGAGGGGGAAGCCCGCTTGATTTCCGCGATCAGCGCCGGTCGATCCCCCCGCCGGGCCAGCGCGGCGGCGAAATCCCGGGCCGGTGGGGCAGCTTCCGCCTCGGCCCGCACGACCGATAGCGGGCGCTTCCGCATCTGCTCCGCCAGTTCCTCCCGCTTCCAGGCCAGGATCTTCCCCAGCTCGGACATCTCAATGCTCCTGGGTCAGCCCCCGCGTGTAAGCGATATATTCCTCCAGCACCGCCAGCGCTCCGCCGCTCGCCAGCGCTTGCTCCGCCCGAACCAGACCCTCCCGGAGATCCTCGACCTGATCCGCGGCCCGCAACGCGAAAGCGGCGTTAAGCAGGATCGCCGCGCGCAGCGGTCCATTCTCCTGGCCCTGGAACAGCGCCCGCAACCGCCGGGCGTTCTCCTCCGGAGTCGCCCCGCGGAGCGCATCCAGCGGCGCCCGAGGGATGCCGTAATCGGCCGGATCGAAGATCCAGGCGTGGATCTGTCCGTTCACGTATTCCGCCACGCGGGTCGGGCCGGAGGGCGTGACTTCATCGACGTTGCCCACGCCGCAGACCACCATGGCATGCCGGCTGCCCAGGGCGCCCAGCACCTCGGCCAGCGGCTCTAACAGGCGAGGGTCGAACACGCCCATCACCTGGTGGGGCACTTCCGCCGGATTGCATAGGGGGCCCAGGATGTTGAAGAGGGTGCGGACCCCGATCTCCCGCCGGGGGCCGATGGCGTGCTTCATCGCCGGATGAAAGGCGGGAGCGAACAGGAAGGCGAATCCGATCTCCTCCAGCGCCCGCGCCGCCTGCTCCGGGGTGAGGGCGAGCTCGGCCCCTAAAGCGGCCAGCAGATCCGCGCTGCCGCTGGGGCTGGAGACAGCGCGGTTGCCGTGTTTCGCCACCGGCACCCCGGCCCCCGCCACCACGAAGGCGGCGGCGGTGGAGAGATTAAAGGTGCGGGCCCCATCGCCTCCCGTGCCGCAGGTATCCACCGCGAGGCCTTCGTAGGGCACCCGCTGCATCGCCCGGCGCATCGCGCGGGCGCAGCCGACGATCTCCGGGATCGTCTCCCCCTTCATGCGCAAGGCGATCAGGAACGCCCCGATCTGGGCCGGGGTGGCCTCCCCCGCCATGATCGCCCCCATCGCCGCCTCAGCTTCCTCCATCGTTAGATCTTCCCGCTTGACCAGTTTGGCGATCGCTTCCCGGATCATCTTCCACCTCCTGAATCGGTAGTGCTTCACCGCAGACAAGCTGCGGGAGCTTATGGATATCCCCCGATGGCCAGGAAATTTCGCAGCAGGCGTAACCCCTCCGGGGTGAGGACCGATTCCGGATGGAACTGGACGCCGAAGGTGGGATGGGCGCGATGCCGCAGGGCCATGATCTCCCCTTCCGGCGTGCGGGCCGTGACCTCCAGGACCTCGGGGAGCGGCTCCGTCACCAGCAGGGAATGATAGCGGCCGGCCATGAACGGGCTTGGCAACCCCTCGAAGAGGTCCTGGCCGTTGTGCAGGATGGGCGAGGCCTTGCCGTGCATCAGCCGTCCCGCCCGAACCACCCGCCCGCCGAAGGCGGCGGCGATGGCCTGATGCCCCAGGCAGACCCCCAGGATGGGGACCTGCCCGCTGAAGGCGCGGATCACCGGCATCGTCACGCCGGCGTCCTCCGGCCGCCCCGGACCTGGGGAGATCACAATAGCAGCGGGCCGCAGCTCGGCCACCTCCTCTACGTCCACCGCATCGTTCCGGACCACCCGGAGGGACACGTCGGGATGTCCACTCTCCACGAGCAGCTGGCCCAGGATCTGAACCAGATTATAGGTGAACGAATCGTAGTTATCGATGACCAAGAGCATTTCACCCTCCCCGCTCTCCGGAATTAAGTTGGCTGTTCCCGGCTGGGCGCAAGCGCGAGGCCCTCGTCCTGCGCTCCCCAAAGGAGAACGGTCCCGAAGCGAAGTGCCCATCCCGAGCGTCCTCAAAAAGAGAACGGGCACTTACTGCTTTGTCCAGCTATAAACTGGGGATTCGAGGAACCGAAGCCCGTCCGGAAGGCCATGGGCCCACCCCCCGATATACCCCCAACCCCCCGCCCCGGGGGGCGGGGGGGGGGGGGGG
>NZ_JANWXB010000051.1 GCF_025055495.1 Thermoflexus sp.
AACCCCCAAATGAAAAATGGACAAAGCACTATGCTCAGAAATCACACTGTAGAGGGCGCAAGGGAGATGATGAAGCCGGGCGAGGAGGACTCCCGCTGCGCGTCTATCCAGAGGAAGGCTCCATGCGCTCATACACCCAGATGGTCTCTCGCGCCAGCGTTTGGTAAAACCGGCTTCCCCGATCCAGCGCCTCCCACTCCTCCTGGGTATAAATCAGCAGATCCGCTGGAACGGGAAGGGGGGAGGTGTCCCATTCGACCGCGCGCCGTTCGAAGGGGGCAGCGGAATGACGGACGATCACAATCAGATCCACATCGCCGCCCACCCCCCAATCCCCTCGGGCATACGATCCGAAATAGCCGATCCGCAGCACCTCCAGGCGTTCTCGAGCGACTTGCTCCGCCCACATCCGCACCGCCTGATCAACGGCCGCCCGGTCCGGCCATTTGAGCACGGACGAACGCAAGGATTTCACGGGCATACCGGATCGCCTCCTCACTCTGGAGGGGTCCGTAATGCTCAAAGGGCGCGCCAGCTGGATGGCTGTTCGGGGATCGAGGAGGGATGTAGAAATTATCCAGCACCCGCGCCTTCTCAATCAAATCGCGGGGGACAGGGATGGTGTCCGGGAGCTCCTGAAGCAGGCGGGCGATTACATGGCCCCATGCTTCCTGCCCGCAAGAGAGGTGCAACGCTTTCACGGCCTTCTCCGCCGCCTGCTGGGTGGCAAAGCACGCCCATTCATGCCGTTCGGCCCGGCGGGAATCCTCCGCCTGCTCCAGATCTCGCTCCGCTTGACGAAACCAGTCCATGGCCCGATTGCTCATGGCCCCTCTCATTATGGAAAAGGAAATTTTCTAAGAGGTGGGACCGCCGAGGGCGGTCCTCATCCCCTCACACCTAAAGGCTTTCCCCGATGGACAAAAAGGGAGGCTCGGGCGACCCGGGAAAGATCTTATCGGCGATTTATGGCCGATAGCGGTAGAGCATCCGCGGGAAGGCGATGGCCTCCCGGATATGATCCAGGTGGCAGATCCAGGCCACCGTGCGCTCGATCCCCAGCCCGAACCCGCTGTGCGGCACCGATCCATAGCGGCGCAGGTCCAGATACCACTGGTATTCCTCAACCGGAAGGTTGTGCTCCCGAATCCGCTGCAACAGGAGGTCATAGTCGGCGATGCGCTCGCTGCCTCCGATGATCTCCCCGTAGCCTTCCGGGGCCAGCAGATCGGCGCAGCGGACCACCTCCGGCCGCTGGGGGTCTGGTTGCATGTAGAAGGCCTTGACGACGGCTGGGTAATGGGTGACGAAGACCGGCTTCTCGAAATGCAGGGAGAGCGCGGTCTCATGGGGCGCCCCGAAATCATCCCCCCATTCGATCCGCAGCGCAGCTTTCTGCTCCGGGTCTGTGGCCTCCTCCGCCCACTCGTTCAGCAGGCGGACGGCCTCATCGTAAGAGATGCGCGGAAAGGGGGGCGTCACCTTCTCTAAGGGCGCGGTGTTGCGCTCTAACACCCGGAGCTCGTTTCGCCGTTCTTCCAGCACGCGAGCGACCACATATGAGACCAGCTGCTCGGCGATCTCCAGCATCTCCTCAAAGGTGCAGAAGGCCATCTCCGGTTCCACCATCCAGAACTCCAGGAGATGCCGCCGGGTCTTGGAGCGCTCCGCCCGAAAGGCCGGCCCAAAGCAATACACCCGGCCGAAGGCGAAGATGTTGGCCTCGTTGTAAAGCTGCCCGGTTTGAGCCAGATAGAGGCGCTCCCCGAAGTAATCCACCGGGAAAAGGGTGGTCGTCCCCTCCGCCGCCGTCCCCGTGAGCAACGGCGTGTCCACGTTCAGAAACCCCTGCCCATCCAGCCAGTCCCGGATCGCCCGGATCACCGTCGCGCGGATGCGCTGGATCGCCCACTGGCGGGAGGAACGCAGCCACAGGTGCCGGTGGTCCAGCAGGAACTCCACCCCGTGCTCTTTAGGGCCGATGGGGTAATCCTGAGCCAGTTGAACGATGTGGATCTCGCGGGCGGCGATCTCGTAGCCCCCCGGCACCCCCGGCGCCCGGGCGTCCTGGCGGACCGTGCCGGTAACGATGAGGGAGGACTCCTGGGTCACCCGACGGGCGGCCTCGAAGGTCTCCGGGGGGACATCCCGCATGGATACCACGCACTGGACGATGCCCGTTCCGTCCCGCACCAGCAGGAAGTAGAGACGTCCTTTGTCGGTCTTGTTATACAGCCAGCCCTGAACAGTGACTTCCTGACCGACATAATCCGCGATCCGTTCAACGCGCATGATCGGCGCTGCCATCACAGATGTCCTCCGATGGCGATCGGAAGAATGGCCTCTCCCCACAGCCCAGGGGACCGTGGGGAGGAGGAGAGAACATCAACCCTCAATCCATGACGCCGTGTGCAGCTTCAGGCG
>NZ_JANWXB010000140.1 GCF_025055495.1 Thermoflexus sp.
GCCTGACATCCCTTAGCCGGCGGCACCGGTAGGTAGGACCGGTAGGTAGGAAAGGATAGGAGGGATCAATCGCGATCGATCATTCCGCACGGGTTTCCTCCATCATTTCATCCCCTGCGCCGTCGCCCATGGGATCGGACAGGCGATATGCCGCAGATATCGTTTTGATCATCTTCTCTCCTTCGACCTTCGACGCCATGCTCGAGTTCCGCCCACCGGCTGTGCTGCTCCTCAACCTGAGGAACCGCTTAACCCTAGGGCTGGCCGCGCTCCTTGCGCGCTGGCTGCTGACCATGGGGAAGGCGCATCGGCCCTAGCGGTTATCGGGAGAAGATCGCAAAAAGCCCAAGCGGAAGCATCGCCGCGCGGGGTTCGGGCGAGCGGCAACCCGCTTCCCCGGATGACTCGCGCTCTATCCAACAACTGATCTATGATCTAAAGGGGAGGGAATTGGGCCTGTTCGTCGCCTGGGTTCTCGACCCCCATTCCATTAAAATGCCCCTCGGCTTCGATTCATCGATGATCCGGTAGCTGGAATAGGCTTGCAGCAAGGATGAATTAGGAATAGCCGGGCTGTTCCCGATCCCCCATCTTAATGCCCATAATGGCCTATTCATGGGATTCCCGGCTCTCTGGCTCTATCAGACGCTTGCACGACCCAACGCCATTGTCTATGGAACTCAGCTATCGAGAGTCCATTCATCCATTACGTAGTTGGGGATTAGCGCTTATTACAGCAAGTCTGGCAGGAGGGGCAGCTGTTCTCGCGCTCCACTGGGGTCTTCAGCTCTCCCACATAGGGATCGATGATGCCTATATCTTCGCTGTGTATGCTCGCCACTGGGCTGAGGGGAAGGGGCTTGTCTATAATCCGGGCGAGAGGCCGGTTGAGGGGTTTACATCGCCACTCTGGCTTCTAATTACCACCATGCTCTATAAGGCTGGATTTCCCTGGGAGACGGGGGCCCTCAGTGCCTCATTGGCGTTCTTCATTCTCCTGCTCGCCTGGACGCTGCATGGGATAGGCGGCTCTCGATGGTGGCGTTCTCCGAGCGCCCTTTTCATGGGAGCGTGGCTGCTTAGCATCCCCGGATTTGTAGCCTGGAACACCCTGACGCTAATGGACACGATCCTGCTCAGCTTCGGAGTCACCGCAATCTCCCTTGCTTTATGGAACGGGATCTCTGAGCCTCTCGCCGGGTTGTTCATCGTCTTTCTCATACTGACCCGTCCAGAAGGCATGGCATGGGCTCTCGCCTGGATCGGACTGGATGCCTTACGCACGTATCTATTGCGGGATCGTTCCCGCCTCTGGTCACGCACACTTCGACTGCTTCTTGTTTACATGATAGCGATAACGGTGCTTACTGCGTGGAGGCTACATACCTTCGGGGACTTCCTGCCGAACACATATTATGCCAAGCGTATACCACCCTTCGAAGCCTTTAAGAGCGGATTCATCTATCTTTTGCTATTCGTATTGACTTACCCTGTAGGCGCTTGTGCGTCCCTCTTAGGCGGCTACACGGTTCTTCGGCGCATCCCGGAGATCACTTATAAGCTGAGATCGCCCTCCCCCTCGGATCCGGAATTCACAGACCTCATCCGGCTACTGCTGCTCACTTCCCTTGCCGGCGTGGGGCTCGTTCTCCCCCTTCTCACTGGAGATGATCACTTCCCCATGTTCCGCTTTTACCAACCCATCTGGCCCTCCCTGGGTCTCCTCCTCTTATTGATTGGACGCCTCCAGGTTCGGCGGATGTCCTTTACGCGCAAGGCGCCTCTATTCCCTCAGGCCATAGCGCCTCTATTGCCTGTCCTGTTTTCATTCCTGGGTCAGGATCATTACGCGGCGCTCTGTTGCTCATACCATGCGCGGAAGATGAAGTTTGAGATCGGCCTAGCTGCGCAAGGGCGTTCCCTTGCTCAAAAGATGAACAAGATCTTCGATCCGATGCACCCAGAAGTGGCGATCATCGCCACCGGGGGCTTCCGCTTTGAGTATCGAGGAAAGGTCTTCGATCTGATGGGTTTGAACGATCGAGAGATGGCTCGCGCCGAGCGCTGGCATCCCCCGGGCTTCCCAGGACACGTCGCCTTTCGTCCCGAAGTCTTCCTCCGGCGTGTTCCTCCGGTTGTGCTTCCATATGATGACACGATGGGACACGGGCTCAACCTGCTGATCAGAGGCTTTGAGTTTAACAACTCGGTTCTAAAGGGATTACTCACCTCTGGGGAATTCCATCTTCGTTATCGCCTTGTCCGTATTCAGCGCTCAGGAGAAGCCATCATCGCGTTCGTTGAGCGCTCTTTTGCAGATCGAATCGCGGCAACAGGATTTGCTGTAGAGGAGATCGAATGGCTTCCACCCCGTTGATGATGAGGCCATTGTCATGCGGGGAGATGAGCTGTGGGGCTGCTGAAGCGACTTCGACCATCGATCCACACGTATTTCCTGGTCGGGGGAATTGGATTAATGGTGTGGGGGGTGCGGCGTCCGTTGCCTCCTTCCCACCTAGCCGATTCGGGCTGGACGGCGCTGACGGATACGCTGTTTGCGTTAGCCATGTGGGTATATCTGGTGCTGTTAGGAACGGCACTCGGCAGATGGACCCTCCGCCAGGTCGGGCGATCGTGGATGATGCCCGGCGAGGGATGGTTGTGGGCAATGCCAACGGGTCTGGCGCTGTTGGGATATCCGGTATACCTATTGGGGCTTCTGGGCCTGCTACGCCCGCCTTGGATCGCCACCCTGGTTTTGGGAATGACGATCTGGCTGCGGCACGATGTGCATACGGCGATGCAGGAACTCCGGCAAACCGTTCGCCTCGCATGGGCCCACGTGGCCCGGCTGCCGTGCGCAGCCAGATGGGCCTGGGGAATGATGGCAGCGCTTTCGGGAAGCAGCTTCCTGCTGGCCCTGACCCCACCCGTCGCCTACGATGCCCTCTGGTATCACCTTCAGGCCCCCCGCCTGTTTCTAGAGGCCGGACGCATATATCCGGAATTCAACAACTGGCCGGCCAACTACGCCTTTGCCCTTAACATGGTGTATGCCATCCCAATCGCGCTGGGAAGCGATCGGGCGCCTCAGCTCGTGCACTGGACTTTCGGCATCGCGCTCCTGGGAATCGCGTATCGTCTCCCACGCTCGGCCGCAGGTTCCCTGGCATGGATCGCTCCCGCCTTTGTGCTCACCATGCCTGCCTTTCTGTTTCAGCTTGCTCCCCAAGCGCTACTCGACGTAGCAGCCGCATGCCTGGAGGTCATGACGTTTGGGGGGCTGATGCGCGCGGCCGAAGGGCGCAGCAAACAGTGGCTGATCGCCGCCGGGATCTGGGCAGGATTGGCCGTGGGAACCAAGCTCTCATCGCTACCGGTTGTGGCAGCAGGGACCATTTTTTGGATATGGCGCGGTTGCTCCACCAGCTGGATCGAACGGGCCAGGGGGATTCTGTATTTTCTCTTGCCCACGCTGGCGCTGGCGACCCCGTGGTATCTCAAAAACGCCCTCTGGTTCGGCGCCCCGCTGTTCCCAGCCGGCCTGCAGTCGGTAGATCCCGAAGTCCGGTTCAGAAACCTTTTGTTCCTGGAATATATCAACCAAGGAGAGCAACAAGGGATCAACCGATTGCTCTTCTTTTATTGGCTCCTGACAGCGCCGGATCGTCTGGACTACGTGACCGGTCCTCTGGCGTTGTGGTTTTTACCTCTTCTTCTCCTTGCAGCGCCTTTACAGGGGCCTGCCCTGGATGCGTTGGCGCTGAGCGGCCTACGGGCGCTTCTGTGGATTATCAGTCCTCCAGGAATTCGTTTTCTGATTTCCACCTTCGCATTGCTGGGAATGGCCCTCGCGATTACAGCGGGGCAAGGCTGGCGGGATCCGCGATTGCCGCGTCGCCTAGCTGCCCGATGGATCGCCAGCAGTCACCTGATGTTCATCACGGTTCTGCTTCTTACGATGGGAGCAGCGAGCGTCTTCTCCCAACCATGGCGCGTAGCGCTGGGCCTGGAAAGCCCGGCCGATTACCTGCGCCGTAAGCTGGAGGGGTATCGGGGAATGGAATACGTTCGGGATCACCTCAGGCCGGAGGACCGGATCCTGTTGATCGCCGATGCCCGCCATTATTACTGCCCATCGCGCTGCTATCCGGAAGCCGATCACTTCACGTGGCCGCGGATCGTGTGGGCTTCGCATTTCGATCCGGAAGCCGTCCTTGACCGCCTGGAGGCGATGGGGATCACCCACCTGTGGATCCACCGCGGCAGCGTGAAATGGCTCCTGGCCCATGACCCTCAAGGGTGGATGCGGCGAAGTTATGATTTTCTCCAGATCGAGATCATGCCGTCGTGTGCCGCCAGGATCTATTCCGACGAAGACGTCGAGATCCTTCGCCTCCTTTGCCGGTCCGGAGCAGATCATCGCGGCCATGAGCGCGATATGAGCCAGATGGGATCGGAGGATTCCGGGGCGGGAGGGCCGCCTTGAGCGGCTTTCCCGCCTTCACGGTCCTCCCACGCATGCGCATCCCGCAAGTTCCGCATACAAGATCAAACAGTGCTTCATCTGCTTCGGGGAGAGCCCTGTGCGCGCGCGCCTGCTGAATCTCCTCCTCTTCGCTCTGGCGGTCCTGGAGCTCTTATACCTGATCGGCGCCATCCGCTTCACCGGCCTCTTTCCCCTCGTCGGCGCCGATTTCCGCGCCCTCTACGCGGCCGCCCAGATCGCCCGCGAGGAGGGCTTTCCCTTCATCTACGACCTGGAGCGCCACGTCCCCGTCCAGCAGGCCCTATGCCGGATGGCCGGAAGCGACCCGTCATGCACGCTGATCCCGATGGTCTTTCCGCCGGTTTTTCTGCTCCCGATCCTCCCTCTCACATGGCTCAGCCCGCCGATCGCCTTCGCCCTCTGGACGCTGATGAATGGACTCGGGATCGGGCTTCTCCTCCGCCCATACTGGCTTCATCTCCCCGGCCCGGCGCGCCGCCAGCGGCTGGCCCTTGCCCTCCTGTCGTTCCCCTTCTTCAGCAACCTGTTCTGGGGGCAGAGCACGCTCTGGCTGATGCTCTGCACACACGGTTTCCTGCAGGAATGGAAACACCACCGTCCCTTCCGCGCCGGCTTATGGGCCAGTGGGCTGCTGCTCAAACCCCAGCTCCTCGGATTGCTCCTCCCCGGCCTGGCCCTGGCCCGCCAGTGGCGCATCTTAGGGGGCCTGCTCAGCGGAACCGCCGTCCTCGCAGGCCTCTCCCTGATCCTCGCCGGGCCCCACGGCATCACCTCGTGGATCGCGTTGCTGAGCGGCTTCGCCCGTCCCCTCCCCGGAATCGCCCCTGAAGTCGTGGGGGCGGAAACGATGATGAACTGGCGCTCCATCGGCGCCCTGCTCGGGCGGGGAATCCCTCCGCCGCTGGCCTGGACGGTCACCGGCGCAGGGATGCTCTTCACCGCTGGGGCCGCCCTCGCGATGGCGCGACGCCTGGATCTGCGGGAACCCATGGCCCGAGAGCGATGGACGCTGGGGCTCACCGCGGCCACCCTGGTCAGCACCTGGCACGCCCACAGTCACACGGCGCTGATCCTCCTCCCGCCCCTGGCCAGCCTGGAGGGCCACCGGATGATCACGACGTGGACGCTGCAAATCTGGGCATTGCTCCCTGCCTGGGTTCCCTTTGTGAACATCCTCCTCGGGGCCCTGCGGGTCCTCCCCACGATCCCAGGGCTGGATAACCTGATCGCCAGCAAGATCCTTTTCGGGTTCAATCTGTATTTCACCTGGTGGGCAGTTCGTAGTTTTTTCTTCGATTCCTCATCCTCCCGGTCTCCGGCGATTGTCCCCCAGGATCAGAGGGAGAATACGGGTTCCCAAAAGGGAATAATCCCATAGTCCCTTTCTATGCATCCAGCCAAGGCCGCGCGGGAGTAAGAAAGGATCGATCGTTTTGGGGGCACGGCCCCCGACGACGCTCCGTGCCTGATGGAATACTCTGCTATCATTGTTGCCTATGCGACCCGCGTATGCGGGGAAAACCCGAAGCGCTCATATTCGGCGCCTGCGCCGCCTATGGGGCCCTGGGGTCGACGGTGAGAAGGCGATCCCACCCCCTCCAGCCACCCGGCGGTTCGCCCTCGCGGCCTTCGTGGATGCCGGATATGAGCCATCCGGAGGAAAGCGGATGTGGTTCGCCCGTTTACCATGGCACGAACGCCTCGTCTTATTCACGCTCATTGTGTTGATCGCATGGGAATCGATCCTGGCGGCCTATAAGTTCAGCGAATTCCCATATTCGGCGGTGGACTTCTTCCAGCACTGGTTTTTGGGGCGATTCATCAACGAGGGGGGATCCGTCACCGATCCCGGATGGCCCCAGCGGGTCGGCGATTCCGTGGGCCTTCATCTCCCGCCTTCCCTGCAACGCACGGCGCCCTATCTGCATTACCAGCTCCTCGTCCTCCCGCTCTTCCGGGCGCTGGCCCTCCTGCCCATGTCCGCCGCCTACGCCGTCTGGCTGATCGGCAACCTCCTGTTGCTGGCCTGGACGGGATCCAAGCTCGCCGCTGAGATCGGAGTGAAGAAGCCCTCGCTCTGGTTTGCGCTGTTCCTCTGGCCTCCGATATGGCACGTATTGATTTTGGGCAACGTAGATTCCCTCGTCTGGGTGCTCATGAATTGGGGATGGATCCACTTCCTGCGCCATCGGGAAGGAATGGGGGGGTTCTGGATGGGCATGGCCACCCTCATGAAGGGCTTTCCAGTGTTCGCTGCGATCCCGTGGCTGATCGGGAAGCCTGGCCCTACCCTGCGGGGGTTTGCCGGTGGAATCCTAACGGGGATCCTGTGGGGCACCGTGTGGTCCGGGGTGGAGGGCTGGCGCTTCATGATCCAGCACATCCCGGATTACCAGCAGGCCCTGGCTTCGTTCATGCCCGCCAACAACTCGCTCCTGGCCGTTCTATGGGCGTTCCTCGGCCCACCCATCCGCACCGAACGCGGCATATCCTACCAAGGCTTTCTGAGCCCCGGCATCCCTCCAGCCGATCTATCCGCGCTTCATCTTTTCGCGTCCTTCTTGCTGCTCGCCCTCGCGTGGCGGAGCGTCCCGCGCTCTCCCAGCGCGCCCCCGATGGTTCAAAGCGGGGCCTGGCTTGCGCTGGGCCTTTTCCTCTGGCCGGTGTCCTGGATCAATTATCACATCTACCTGTTCGCCCCCCTGGCCGGGTTAATTGCGCATCGGGAGCTCTTGAGCCGTTCAACCCGTCTGCTGCTATATGGGGCGATCTTTCCCATCACCGCCGCCCTAAGTTATGGTTTCCTTGCCAACGTGACAGCGCCATGGATGCTGATGCCTATCCTGCTCGGTGGCACCCGACTCCTGCTGTTCGAGGTTTTCAGGCGATCTATCCGCGAGATCCACCCTTAGGCGATGCCCTTTCCTTATACCGGAAGGGGGAGTCCGTAGGGAGTAGACCGACCCTGGAGGAGCTCTTGTGTCCTGGCTTACTCCCCGCCGCCTGCGGGATTATCCGCGTCTGTTCGCCCTGGCGCTGTGGGGCGCCTACGGGCTCGAGGTGCTATTCCATCAGGGCTGGCGCGGCGGGTTGGGAGGGATCATCGGGAGCGATTTCATCACCCTCTATGGGGCCGGTTTGCTCTATCGCGAGAGCGCGGCCCGCCTCTACGACTTCGCCGCCCAGGCTGGGGTCCAGGCGGCCCTGATCGCGCCCACTCCCTACCCGGGCCTCAACCCCTTCATCAGCCCACCCTACGTGGCGATGGCCTGCGGCCTCCTCACGTTCCTCCCCCTCCTCCCTGCCTTCCTCCTGTGGAATGGGCTGACGGCGCTGTGGACGCTTCACGCCGCCCGGATGCTGTGGCGCATCGTGCCCCTCGACGCGAAGGCCAGCGGGCTGAGCTTCGCCCAGATGGCCATCCTGATGCTCTCCTTCTTCCCCTTCCTGGCCGGATGGCGGGTGGGGCAGAACCACGGCCTCACCCTCTGGCTGGCCACGGGCGTCCTGATGGCCCAGCGGGCCGGTCGCCCAATGCTGGCGGGCCTGCTGGCCGGGCTGTTGCTCTACAAGCCCCAATTCGTCCTCGGCTTTCTGATCCTGTGGCTGGCCTGGGGGGAAATCTGCGCACTGCTCGGCTTCGGCGCGATCGCCGCCGCGTGGATCGGGCTCAGCCTCGGGACGGTCGGGAGCGCGCCCTATCGGGAGTATCTCGCCCATGGAGCGTTCTTGCTGTCGCTGCCGTGGACCGAGGGTTTTCCAGCCTTCGCCCTGATCACCCCCTATGGGCTGCTCGGCACCCTGCTGCCTCCGGATGCCCGGCCGTGGCTGCGCGCCACAGCCCCGGCCTTGCTCATCGCCACGGGGCTGGGCCTCGCCTTGCTGGCCCGATCGCTACGGGGCCAGCCCTTCGAGCGCCAGGCCCCCGCCTGGATGCTGGCCCTGCTCTATCCGCTGCTGGCCTCGCCCTACGCCCTGCTCCATGACCTGATGCTCATGATCCCACTGCTGGGGCTGTGGGCCGCCTACCATCCTTCCCGAAGGCTCCTGCAGGTCGCCGTCGGCGTCTACCTCGGCGGACTGTTCCTCCCCCTGCTGGGGGCTCTCACCGACCTGGCCCTTCCCGCGCTGTTGCCCATAGGCACCCTGCTTGCCCTATCCCGAGAGGGATGGTTCCCCCTCTTCCGTGGAGCCCACAGGAAGCCGCCCGCTCGCTCTTAGGCCCTTAGCATCCGGTCCCGAGCCCAGGCCTGAGGGCTTTGTCCAGTTATAAACTGAGGATTTAAGGAACCGAAGCCGGTGCAGAAGGGAGCGGTGCGGGGGGCCAAAGGCCCCCGCACCGCCCTCGAAAACCCCCACCATGTAAAAATGGACAAAGCGCTAGCATCTGCGCCTGGCTCTTGCCGATGGAAGGGATACCCTGTCCCCTCGGGGTGTATATCAGGGAATTCGGCAGCCCGGATGGAAGCGCTTAAAGGGCCCAACCCGCGGCGCCGATGGGATCCTCACCGGGTTCGATGAGCGTCTAAGGGGGCTGTGAGTATAATCGAGACATAAGCTCCACGCTCTTTCGAGGGAACGGCGGATCGCCTTTGCCGTCCGGGATTTCGAGGATTTGACCCGCCTGCTGGACGAGCGCCCGGAGGGGTTGAGGGCCCCTCGCCAGCGGCTGTTAAGCGAGGAGCTACTTCGGTCCCCCTCGATCCTTCGCAGACTGTCCGTTCGAGCCAGCAAGACCCAGAAAGGGGCGGAGGACCTGAACCAGGATGTCCAGCGCTTAGCCCGGCGGTAACGGCGCTGGTCAAGGCTCCGCGGTGGTACTACGAGGAGTTGGCCCTTACCGCTATGAGACCGAGCGCCGCTTCGCCGAACTGCGGGAGGAGCCGGCCGTTCGGCCAGCGGAGGCCGACCGCCGCTTCGTGGAGCTCGCCGAGGCCCCGCGTCTTGCGGAGGCGGTGATTCAGAGATGGAAACCTTGCCCATGAGATGGCTCACGCCCGCTCGCCTGCGCTACGCATGGATCGCGGGGGCTGCCCTGTGGGGCGGATGGCTCCTGAGTCTCCTCCTGGGCCAGAACCACCTCGACCGGACGGGGCAGGTGATCGGGACGGACTACCTCCAGTTCTACGCCGCCGGCTGGATGATCCGCCACGGGCAGGCCGCCCGCCTCTATGATCCGGAGGCCCAGCTCGCCGCCGAACGGATGATCATCGGCCCGCATCTCCCCAGCTATCACGCCTTTTTGAACCCTCCCTTCTTCGCGCTGCTCTTCGTGCCCTTTTCCCTCCTTCCTTATGAGCTCAGCTTCGCTCTCTGGAGCCTCCTGCAGGTGATGCTGCTGGCCCTCAGCCTGCGCGCGCTCCGCTCCGGGCATCCCTTCTGGAAATCTATGGGCTGGGCCCTCACCTTCCTGCCGGTCTTCGCTTCCGTGAGCTTCGGGCAGAACGGCCTCCTCAGCCTGGCCCTCCTCACCGGGGTCTGGCGGCTCTGGCGGAAAGGGCACGACCTCGCGGCGGGGGGAGCAGCCGGGCTTCTGCTGTATAAGCCCCATCTGCTGCTGGGGCTCCTGGCCCTCTGGATGGTGGAGGGCCCCCGGGGCCGTCGTGCGTTCCTCGGCTTCCTCCTCATGGGCGCGGCGTTGTTCGTCCTGTCCCTGGCGGTGCTCCCGGAGGCCACCTGGGCTTACCTCAGCTTCGCCGGGGCGGTTTATCCGGATCTCCCGAGCTGGAAGGCGTTCCCCCTGTGGCATCTGCACAGCCTGCGGGGGTTCTGGCGGCTGTTGCTCCCATGGTGGCCTCGCCTGGCCGACCTCCTGGCGGCCCTGGCCGCTCTGGTCGGGGTCATCGCCGTCTTCCGGTTCTGGCGCTCGCACCGGGATCCCGGGTTGCGGTTCGCCCTCGCCGTCGCCCTCACCCTCTGGCTGACCCCCCACGCGATGATCTATGACTGGGCGATCCTGATCCTCCCGGCGGCGATCCTAGAGGAAGCGCTTCCCTCGAAACGGGAGGAACAGCGAGCGATTTTTGCGGGGATCTGGCTGGCGGCCTTCCTGAGCGCCCCGCTGGTGCTGGCGGCCCGCGCCGCAGCCGGCATCGCCCTAATGCCCACGCTCCCCACCCTGGCTTGGGGAGGATGGCGCGTCTTCCAGATGGCCGGGCTGGAGATCGAACGCGGGAGGAACCGGATATAATCCACCGGAAGACCGGAAGGCGGTACTGACCTAAAAGAAAGGCACCGTTGCCGTTGAAGTGAGCCGGATTCTTCAAGATGGAGTCGGGGTATGACACGTCGACGGACCCTGGCGATGCCCATCGAGCCGCTTTGGTTCCTGATTCCCTTGGCGACCTTTGGGTTCTTTGTCTCCTTGGTCCCCCTTCCCCCGAACGACTTCTGGTGGCATTTGAAGATCGGCGAGCTCATCGTCCGCGAGGGGCGGATCCCCGCCACGAATATGTTCGGCTGGACACTGCCCGCCGAGGCCCCCTTCACCTACGGGGCCTGGCTGGGGGAAGTACTCCTCTATCTACTGCACCACGCCGGCGGACTTCCCCTGGTCACCTTCGCCCGCAACGCTATCGCCCTCGCCGCCTTCGGCCTGATCGGCCTGGAGGCCAAACGCCAGAGCCGTTCCTGGCGCCTCGCCGCCCTGGCCCTCGCCCTCGCCGCCGGAATGTCCCTGAACAACCTGGTCATCCGCCCCCAGATCTGGTCCTGGCTCCCCTTCGTGGGCTTCTATCTGCTCCTGACCCGCTTCCGGGAAGGCCAGCTCCATCCCACCCGGCTGATCGCCCTCCCCTTCCTGATGGCCTTCTGGGTCAACGTCCACGGCGCCTTCCTCCTCGGGCCCGCCCTCCTCGCCCTCTTCCTGATCGGTGGCACCCTGGAACACCTCCTCCAGCACCCCCAACGCCCACCCCTGCGCCCGCTCGCGGGGATCACCTTCCTCACCCTGCTGGCCCTCTTCCTCAACCCCTACGGAGCTGGCATCCTCCGCTACGCCTATCGCCTGCTCACCGATCCCCCCAGCCAGACCCTGGGGGTGGAATGGGCATCCCCCACCCCTCACGGGATCGCCAACGTCATCTTCTATCTGAGCATCCTTCTGCTGCTGGTGGCCCTCGCCCGTTCCTCCTACCGCCTCCCCCCCACCGAGCTGCTGCTGCTGCTCGCCTTCCTCTGGCTGGCCTGGAGTGGCCAGCGCTATGTGATCTGGTTCGGCATGGTGGCGATGCCCATCCTCGCCCGCCTGCTTGTCCATCTGCTGCCCCCCTGGCCCGGGGCCGGGGGGGGGGGGGGGGGGGGGCGCCCCCCCCGCCCGCCGCCGCGCCGGGGGGCGCCGCGCCGCGGCCGCCGCCGCCCCG
>NZ_JANWXB010000187.1 GCF_025055495.1 Thermoflexus sp.
CCCCCCCCCCCCCCCCCCCCCCCGTGTGTGCGCGGGGGGGGGGGGGGGGTTTTTTTTTCTGGTTGGGGGGGGGGGGGCCCCCCGGGGGGCCCCCCCCCCACCCCCTAAACCTTCAGAGGAAAAACGAGGACCCTTGTTCGCAACGGGGCGCGTAAGCGCCCGTATCTTCTACAAGCGTTCAATCTATTGGAACGGGAGCAGGGGATGGCCATCACGACGCGAGCTCGCTCCGATCGGTCCGCAGAACCGGCGTTCATCGGCCGGGTGATCGAAGCCAGCGCCCGCACCTTTCTGGTGGGCTGCCGGCTGACCGCTGAGGACATCCCGGCCTTCGGCTCTTTCGTCCAGACCGCCCGGGGCGAAACCACCATCATCGGGGTGATCTACGATCTGGTCCTGCAGGGGGACGATCTCACCCGCATGCTCGCGCTCCAGGATGTCCCCCCTCCGGAGATCCAGCAGGATATGATCGAGAACCGCAACATCCCGGTCCAGATCGGCGTGCTCACGCTGGGCTACATGCGGGATCCGTTCACGTATTACGGCATTCCGCATCAGCCCCCGGCCCTGCTGGAGCCGGTTTACACCTGTCTGCCAGCCCAGATCCGGCGGTTTACCGAGGAGTCGGATTTCATCCGCACGTTGGTGGAGGCCCGCGAGGCCTCCGACGACGTGCTCGCCGCGGTGGTCCGCGCCGCGGCGGAGGTCCGGCTGGGTCCCCATCAGCGGGACTTCCTGGTTCAGGTCGGGCGCGAGCTGGTGCGGCTGCTGGCCGACGAGCCCACGCGTCTGGGGCAGCTGTTGCGCCGCATCCGGATGGCGGCCGGGACGCCTTAAGTCCCGGGGACGGCGTTCCGATCGGCGGTAGCGAACGTAGGGGCGAAAAATTTTCCGGTTCCACGCTCGCCCCTATGGGGCAGACCGGGGAACCGACGGGCCGCCCTCTCCGGGAGGCGATCCCGGCGGAACCGTGGTGCTGGGTTCGCACATTGACCAATGCCCCGATCGGCTTGTACGGCCTTCCAATCGCTTCCTGCAACAGCGCGCAGAACCGACCATCTGTCGGCTGGAGGTATGAGATGGACTCAGAGCTGGAGAAGATCTTCGGCGCCCGATCGACCCCCTCGGCGCAGGAGGCACGCCGGCTGGGGATGGTGATCGGCGGCTCCCTCTCGGAGGGGCTGACGGTCAAGCTGGATCCTCGCATCGCCATCGAGGGTCTGGCGGTCGGGCGCTATGTGGTGATCCGCGGCTATCGACGGCGTTTCTTCGGGATGATCACCGACATCCGGCTGGACAGCGCCAACCCGGATCTCGCCCGCATGCCCCCCGATCCGGACGATCCGCTGATCCGGGAAATGGTGGCCGGCGTCGGGGTCTTCGGCCAGATCCACGTCCAGCCGATGCTGGTCCTCGAGGAAGGCGATCCCCTCCCCCGGCCGGTGAAAACCGTCCCCGCCCACTTCTCGCCGGTTTATGAGGCGACGGAGGAAGAGGTCCATGCGATCTTCCGGCCCCGCGTGAAAGAACGGGAGGATCGCTATTTCGTCATCGGGGAGCCTCTGGATATGCCGGGGGTGCGCATCCCCCTCAACCTGGATCGTTTTGTGGAGCGCTCGAGCGGCGTGTTCGGGAAGAGCGGGACAGGGAAGACCTTCCTCGCCCGACTGTTGCTGGCCGGGGTGATCTACCACAACGCCTCGGTGGCCCTGGTGTTCGATATGCACAACGAATACGGATGGAGCGCCCCGGGGGAGGAAGGGCGCGTGAAGGGCCTGAAGCAGTTGCCGGAGTGCTTCTCCCGGGTCGTCATCGCCACCCTCGACGAGGATTCCTCCCGGCGCCGCGACAGCCGGTATGACCTGGTGGTCCGCATCGGCTACGACCAGATCGAGCCCGAGGATGTGGAGCTGCTGCGCGGGGTGATCGGCCTGAGCGAGGTTCAGATCGGCGCTCTGTATATGCTGCGGCGACGGCTGGGGCGGGACTGGCTGCGGATCCTCCTGGAGGAAGATCGGGCGCCCGTCGAAGTCGAGGAGGGAGGGGAGGAAGCCCCGCCGGATCCGTTGACGGAGCTGGTGGAGCGGGACCTGATCACCAGCAGCACCCTGGGCGCGCTCCAGCGGAAGCTGGGCCTCTTCCACCGGTTCCAGTTCCTCGTCCCCCGGACGGAAGAGGATGCCGCTCGAGCGATCCTCGGCCGCCTTCTGCAGGGCCAGAGCGTGGTGCTGGAGTTCGGGCGTTACGGCAACGACATGGCCGCCTACGTGCTGGTGGCCAACTACCTGACCCGGCGCATCCACGCGGAATACGTCCGCCGCAAGGAGGCCGCCCTGGGCGATCCGGCCCGGGAGCCGCCGCATCTGGTGATCGCCGTGGAGGAGGCTCACAAGTTCCTCCAGCCCGGCATCGCCGAGCACACGGTGTTCGGGACCATCGCCCGGGAGCTGCGCAAGTATAACGTCACGCTGCTGATCGTCGACCAGCGGCCCAGCCAGATCGACAGCGAGGTGCTCTCGCAGATCGGAACGCGAGTGCTGTGCCTGCTGGACCATGAGGAGGATGTGCGGGCGGCCCTGGCGGGGATCTCCGGCGCCTCCCGGCTCCGGGAGGTGCTGGCCCGCCTGGAGACCAAACAGCAGGCCCTGCTGTTAGGGCACGCCGTGCCGATGCCGGTGGTGGTGCGGACCCGATCCTACGATGCCTCGTTCTACGAGGAACTGGCCCGGGGCGACGGCCCGGAGGATCTGGTGGCGCGCTACCGGCGGGCCATGTGGGGAGAGGATGAGGATTAGCCGGTGGAGCGACCGCTCCTCCAAATAAGACAGACAAAGCACGACACGAAGCTCCGGAGCGCAATGGGAACCTCCGACCTCCTGGGGGCGTCTGCTTGATTGGGAAATCGATCGTTCCAGGAGGTGCGGTGATGAACGGCTGGCGCTGGTTCTGGATTTTGGGGATCGGGTTCCTGGGGGTCTGGTGGGGCGCCTGTGCGCCGGCGAGCCCGGCGGTTTCCCCGCTGGAAGGCTTTTCGCCGCTCCCAGCTCCCGTTCTCCCCACTCCGACTCCCCCTCCCGTTCCGGCCAGTCCGGGAGGTCCTTCGATGGAATCCCCTCCGGGGGAAACCATTGAACAGGCCCGGCGGGACCTGGCGGGCCGCCTGGGTGTCCCGGCCGAGGAAATCCGGGTGGTAGAGGCCCGCGCTGTGCTCTGGCCCGACACCAGCCTGGGGTGCCCGGAGCCTGACCGGGCGTATGCCCAGGTGCTCACGCCGGGCTTCCGGGTCGTCCTGGAGGCCCAGGGGCGGCGGTATGCTTACCATGGGGGGCTGGAGGGCCCCCTCGTTCTCTGCCCGTCGGAGCGGGCGCGAGAGCCGGCGATGGAGCGGCCGGGCCCATCCATTCCCATGCCGACCCCAGCCTCCGGGGAATCCGGGGAGGGATCGATGGAAGAGATCATTGAACAGGCCCGGCGGGACCTGGCCGGCCGCCTAAGTGTTTCTGTTGAGGAGATTCGAGGGGTGGAGGCCCGCGCCGTCACCTGGCCGGACAGCAGCCTGGGGTGCCCAGAACCCGGGCGGCTGTATCTGCAGGTCCTCACCCCTGGCTACCGGGTAGTCCTGGAGGCCCGGGGGCAGCGCTACGCCTATCACGCCGGACGCCAGGGTCCGCCCTTCCTGTGTCCCCCGGATCGAGC
>NZ_JANWXB010000196.1 GCF_025055495.1 Thermoflexus sp.
GGGGCATGCCGCCCACCGGCGCTTACCTGGCGGAAATCCTGCGGGCGGAGGGGTTGAACGCCTTCCAGATGAGCCCCCTATCGGCCGCGCGCGAGGAGTTCCTGGAGCGCTTCCCTCTCGTGCTCCTGGGCGCCGGGCCTCTGGACACGACGAGGGCGGAAGGGCTACGCCGGTATGTGGCCCGCGGGGGATCCTTGATCGCGATGCGGCCTCCTTCCCATCTGGCGGACCTCTTTGGGGTAGAGCCCCTGGCTGGGCAAACGGCGGAGGGCTATCTCCGGATCCTCTCCGAACATCCGGTCGGGCGTGGATTTCCCCCAGAGGCCCTGCAATTCCATGGGCCGGCTGATCACTACCGTCTGGCGGGCGCGGAGGAGATCGCGCGACTGGCGACGAAGAACGGCGATCTGCCGTTCCCCGCTGTGACCATCCACCGGGTGGGATCCGGAAAGGCGGCCCTCTGGGCCTTCGATCTGGCCTGGAGCGTCGCCCTCACTCGCCAGGGCAACCCGGCTTATGCCAACCAGGAGCGGGACGGTATGCATGGGCTTCGAGCCCATGAGCTGTTTGAGGGATGGATCGATCTGGACCGCGTGGGGATCCCCCAGGCGGATGAGCAGATGCGCCTGTTGAGCCAGCTGATCGCCTGGATGCTGGCCGATCGCCTTCCCCTGACCCGCCTGTGGTATTTCCCGGCCGGCGCGCCGGGGATCCTGATCGCGACCGGCGACGCCCACAACACGCCGCCGGACGCGGTGGAGGAGGCCCTGCGCCGGGTGGAACAGCGAGAGGGCTGGTTCAGCGTCTACTACGCTCCCCTGCCCCGGAACCGTGCGCAACGGGCGTGGCATCGCCTGCTGAACTGGCTGGAGCGAGCCGCCGCCCACGTGGTGCAACCGGAGCACGTCCGGGCCTGGCGGGAGCGAGGCCATGAATTCGGGATCCACCCCTATGTGGAAGAAGGGCTGGAAGCGGGATGGCGGCGCTACTGGGAGGCTTTCACCGGGATGGGCTACGGGCCCGTTCCCCCTACCGTGCGCACCCATCGGGTGCTGTGGAGCGGTTGGGTGGAGACGGCGCGGATGCAAGCGAAGTATGGGATCCGGATGAACCTGGATTATTACCTCGTCGGCCCGATGTTTCGAAAGCCGGATGGAGATTGGGCCTTTGGCTACTTCACCGGAAGCGGTCTCCCCATGCGGTTCGTGGATGAACAGGGCCGGCTGCTGGCGATCTATCAGCAGCCCACCCAGCTGGTGGATGAGCAACTGATCGGGTGGACCTGGGAGGGGGCGCCGCGGTTCCCCCCGGCGAGGGCCGTGGAGATCTCCCGGGAGCTCCTAAGGGGAGCGGCGAAGGGCGCCTGGGGGGCGATCGGCCTCCAGGCCCATATCGATCCGTTCGCCATCGGTGGGGAGGCTGCGATCGCTCAGGCAGCCTGGCTGGAGGGCGTGCTGGACGCCGCTGTCGCCTATGGGCTTCCCATCTGGTCCGCCCACCGCTGGCTACAGTTTGTAGAGGCCCGGGCAGGAGCGATCTTCCAGGACCTCCGATGGGATCCGATTGCCCGGCGGCTGCAGTTTCTGATCCTACCGGGGGCCGCTCAGGAGTTCGAATGGGAGATCGGGATGCCCCTCGCATTCCAGGGCTTGCGCCTGGCGCGGGTGGAAGTGGACGGACGACCGATCGTCCATCGGGAGAGGCCCCTGCGCGGGATCGCTTACGGGTGGATCGCGCTCCCGATGCGGCCGGCGTCGGTGGTGGGCATCTACGCGTGACCCGATATCCAGCGACCGATGGGGTTTTCCCATCGCCGGTTGCGCCTTGAGAGGATTCCCTGAGGAGATCGTCGAGAGCACCCTGGCCCGGAGAGATTTGCGCCGTTCGAAATCTCAAGAGGGGAGAGCGCCGTCTTCTCCGGGACTGTTGCTTTCCCGAGATCCTGGATCAAAGGCGCCGGTGAGGAAGATGACCATGAACGCCATGGACAGGTCAACCAGGAAGAACCCATTATCGACCAGACCGTGCCCCAGTGTGTCCCCCATAGCCCCGGCGGCCCCCCAGCGCCAGGGATCTTGAGAGGCCCCTCGGCGTCCGACCCGGCGCCAGAACAGGATCTGCCACGCGATCCCGGCGATCAGCCCCAGCAATCCGGTCCGCGCCCAGAAATCCAGGAACACATTATGAGGGTGCGAGAGATTCGGCTCCTGCCACGCGTCCGGGCGAATATAGCGGCTTCGGAACCAATAGAGGAAGTTGTCCGGTCCGACCCCAAGCAGCGGGTGTTCCCGGAGCAGATCCATGGTGCTGGCCCATAGGCGGATCCGGAAGAACACAGTGCTCCCGGGCGTGGCGGCCCGCTGCGCCAGGGCCTCGCCCACGCGCGGTGCGACGATCGGGGCAACGATCAGCACCCCCACCAGCATCAGGGCTCCCATCCCCCAGCGAGCCCATCGGGGCAACCCTCCCCAGTGATCCCGAAGCCACAGCCCACCCATCACCGTTAGCGCGGCCGGGATCCCCAGGAACCACGCGCCTTCCGAACAGGTTCCCACCAGCGCAAGGCCCGCCAGGATCAGGGCGATCCCAGCCAGGATGCGAGTCCCAGGGGAAGCGGAACCGAGCGGAGGAGGATCCGGCTTCTGCTGAACCCCTCCCGGTTTCCGAAGAAACGGGGGCTCTTCCCCGCGGATTTCAGAGGGCGAGGACCCTGCGCGGTGAGGGGACCAGGCTCCTGCCGGGCCCATGGAGAACGCCAGCAGGAAAGGGAGCACCCTTCCCAGGTAGAGCGCCAGATTGTTGGGGGAGCCATATGGCCCTCGGATACACCGGGCGCCGGCCTCGCCGGTGATCAGCCCGGTCCCGGTGATCCACTGGGCCAGCCCAACCCCGGCGGCCCCGAGCCCCCCGAGCAGGAAGGCCAACAGCACGGTCCCCCACTCGGCCCGCGTGGGCCGCATCGCCCGGGCCAGCGCGTAGAACAGCAAGGGCTCGAGGATCACCATCCGCCATTCCCGCCACGCAACCCGTGGGAACGCTGCCAGGGCAGCGCTGAGGGTGGCCGCCCCGAAGAAGATCAGCATCCAGCGATCGGCTTCCTCCCATTCCCACCCTGCCCAGAGGTTTTTCCGCTGGAGGATCGCGCGACGGAGGATCCAGGCCGCTGCGGTCATCAGGATGGACAGCTCGGCCATGGAAAACGCCTTCTCGAAGAACGGCTTGGGGTAAAGATAGAAGGGCGCCCAGAAGGCGGTCAGGGCCAGGCCGAGCGTCGGCCGCGCCATGAGAAGCCCGAGGAGCAGAAGAGCCGTCAGCGCGATGAAGGCGATCCGCGGCGCCAGGTAGAAGACCCCGCTCACCGCCAACCCCAGGCCCAACCAGCCCACTTCGCCCCATCGACGATTCCCCCAGCTTTCCAGAGCCGCCCACCACATCCCCAGATAGACCACACCCGACAGCCCCCACGCGCCCCACCATCCCAGGCGATCGACCATCGCCGCCCCGATCCCTTGAAGGGTTTCCCAGAGGGCCCGCCGGCTTTGGAACAGGCCGACGAGGATCAACCATCCCCCGAGGCCCATCCCCAGGAGGCTGAGGATCAGCGCCCCCCGATACCACGGGATCGCTGGCTGAACCCCCGCGATGCTCCATCCCACCAGGGCCCACTGCCCCCATCCGCGCTCCGCCTCGATGCGCACGATGTGCTTCCCATACGGCAGGCCTTCCGCCACCGGGACCGTGACCACTTCCGAAGTCACGTAATCGGGGGAGGTCAGGATCAGATAAGCTCCGCGCTCGTCCCGCGGCAGCCGGTTCGCCGGTTGTCCATCCACCCACAGATACAGATGCGCCCGGTAGCCTCCCCGGCGGACTCGCAGGGCCAGCCCGGTTCCTTCGAAGATGAAACTCAGGCGATCGCCTTCCTCCTGTCCGATGTCCGCTCCCAGCGCAGAGAACCGCCACGCGCCTTCATATACTGCTCCCGGTGGCGGCCCATAGACTGATCCATCCGAGCTCCCCTGAGGGATCGCGGCCGGATAGTAGCCCGGCGTGAAGGGTGCGCTGCGCGCTGCGGCGCGCAGC
>NZ_JANWXB010000236.1 GCF_025055495.1 Thermoflexus sp.
GGGCCGCCGAAGGCGGCCCGCCCAACCCTAACATTCGACTTTGGCGTGGAGAAAAGGAAAAAGGGGAGAAGCTTCAGCGTCCCCGATCATCCCTACTCAAATTCCCAATAAAAACATTTCGGCAAGCTGGGATCCTTGCGGTGAGTAATACAGGCCATCCGCTTGCGATCGGGCAGCGCCGATCTACTCCCTCGAGCGGGACATTCCCATCGCGAGGAAGGCGTAGTAGGCCAGGGTGGACAGCGCCTGGGCCAGGGCCGCCACATACGTCAGCGCCGCCGCCTGCAGCACCTCCCGCGCCCCCGCCCGCTCCGCCGCCGTCCCCAGCAGCCCACTCTCCTCCAGCAGCCGCAGCGCCCGCCGGCTCGCATCCAGCTCCACCGGCAGCGTCACCAGCGCAAACAGCGCCGCCCCCGCAAACAGCCACACCCCCACCCACACCAGATCCGCGCTCTGCAGCAAAAACCCCACCAGGAACAGCACCGGCCCCAGCCACGAGCCCAGGTTCACCGCCGGCACCAGCGCCCCCCGCGCCCGCAGCCCCCAGTAGCCCTCCGCATCCTGCAGCGCGTGCCCCACCTCGTGAGCCGCCACCGCCAGCGAGGCCACCGACGGCACCCCCGCCACGCTCTCCGACAGCCGCAGCGTCTTCGTGGACGGATCGTAATGATCCGTCAGGTGCCCCGGCACCCCCTCCAGGCGCACCTCGTAAAGCCCCGCCGCCTGCAGCAGCCGGCGGGCCGCCTCCAGCCCCGTCACCCGGGCCGGGGCCTGCAGCCAGCGGTTGTAGGCCGCCTGGACTTTGGCCTGGGCATACAGGCCCAGCAGCAACGCCGGCAACGCGAACACAAAGTAAAGCGGATCCCACCAGAACATCATGGCCTCCTCCTTGCACTTGCTGATCAAGGAAAATGGAAATCCCCCCGCGGAAAAGCCTGCGATGGGAGTCTCTGAAAAAAAAGACCTTCGGCCGATGTCCGAATTTGCGTTCCGCTTCGGAACGCCCTCGGACCTCAGCCGAAGGTCTCGCCAAACCCGGGAAGGGCGAACGGGACCGGGGATCGGGATCCGAACGGGTCTCCCGTGTTGACGATCCCGTCACGGGCGAAATGCCCGCGGCTACTCCCCTTCGGGCCGTTTCCCAGTGTATATGATCAAAAGCCATCTGTCAAATCAGGGCGAGGCGGTTTGGGGGCTGGGGCGCCGTGACCGAGGGGCGCCGTCCGTCGACCCGCGTGAGGGGCTGGATCTTCGAAGCGAGCAAGGGGGCGGCGCCCTCCGGCTTTCGGTCGTTGAGCCGCCGCTGAAGGTCGTGGGGGCGAAGCCGCAGACCCTCTGCCCAGGTTCCATCCTGAAAGCATAGCGGGGCCAGACCCCTTCGGTGCCCGGCCTCGCTCGAGGGCCCCGCGAGAAGACGAGCCGTGCAAGCTCGATCTCCAGCCTGTCTCCGGTTCGCAACGCGGCTGATGCAGCCTTTGAAAATTGGATCGATTTTGCAACTAAGCCGATCAGGCGAATTGCACGAACCGTCGAACCCGCGGCACAATCAGGGTGGGGCCAGGAGGAGAGATGCGAGCCTGTTCCTGCGAGGCTGCACCCTTTGGTGCTGGCGAACCTGATCGAGAAGGGGGAAGCTATGAAGCGGTGGAACGGAGGCTGGAGGATTCCCGGCATCGGGTTTCTCCTCCTGGCGTGGATCGTCAGCGGATGCGGAGGCGGGGCGCCTCCGGCCCCTGCGCCGAGCGGTGGCGAAGCGGCCCCGGTGACCCTGAAAGGGAATCCGGAGAAGGGCAAGGAACTGTTCCTGGGCAGCTGCGCGTCGTGTCACGGGGCCGATGCGAAGGGATTGCCGGGGTTAGGACGGGACATGACGACCAGCGAGTTCATCCGGAAGCAGACCGACGCCCAGCTGCTGGAGTTCATCAAGACGGGGCGCCCGGCGACGGACCCGGCGAACACCACCGGGGTGGACATGCCGCCGAAGGGCGGCAACCCCGCCCTCACCGATCAGGACCTGACGGACATCATCGCCTTCATCCGCACGCTGAACCCCTATCAGCCCTGATCGGCCCTCACCTTATCCCCAGCCCCTCCCTTCTTCCTCAGTGGGAGAGGGGACGGGAAAAAGAGGGGTTTCGGGGCCGCAGCGAAGCCGATGCCCCGAAACCCCTCTTTATCTCGCGGCCTACAGGGCCCTAGGGGGGAGAACA
>NZ_JANWXB010000313.1 GCF_025055495.1 Thermoflexus sp.
GGCGGAGATGGCCAAGATTGCAACAGAGCATCCCCTCTATATTAACGCAGCTTGCTATCTGCTCTTCCAGGAGCCGGGGAGGTCGCCAAAGCAAATTAGGCTGGGGCGCTGCCTTCGGCGGCGCCCCAGTCCAAAAACCCGGGGGAGAGCTCGGGAGGGCCCAAGCCCTGCCCGCCGCGCTGCCTTCGCAATGATTCGCCGCACGTCCTGCCTCGTCAGCGGCTGGAACGTGCGGGAGAAAAAGAGCGGCCCCGGCAGCTGCGGCCGCACCTCCAGATACGCCCGCAGCCCCTACCGCGCCTCAGCGGACGGCGGCACCCGCTGCTCCTTCACCCCCTTCCCCCTCTGCACCGGCATCCGGCCGGAGCGGGCGTTCACCTCTACCTCTGCATCTTCGGGCATCAACGCCAGGATTTCCCAGGCCTGCAGCCCCGCCCAGGCCATTAGCGACACTATTCCCTGGTTGCAGCGGGAGAGCCAGTCGTCTACTTCCAGCGCCGCGAAGAGCCGCCCCAGTTCCCGCCCGTCCAGCGCGTTCACCAGCGGCTTCTCCTGGCGCACCCCCCGCACCCGCATGTCTCATCCGATATGACGGAGCAGGGAACGGACAGCAGAGAGGCGCAGATTGATGCTGGTCGCTTTCGGCCTACAGACGGAGAGCAGGTATCCAGCGTACCCCCAGATTTCCTGGGCGGTGAGGAGTTGGGGATTCGGGGCTTCGCTGCAGGTGGCGCGATACCAGTCGGCCAAGTCCCGCAGGGCGTCCTAATAGCGGCGGTGGGTGATACCGGTCAGGAACTCCTGGGCTGTATCCTCCGATATCGGTTTCCCTCCCAGAAAAACAGATTGCGACACGACTTAAGGCCGTTGGGGGCCAGTTTTTGGCAAATTGCACGACACCCAGAGGGGTTAGCGGCCGCGCTTTCAGATGGCCTGGCGTCCCGATGGTTCGCAAGTTTTGTTCTACTCGCAGTTTTGGACGTTCTTGTTTGATGTCCGGAGTGGTCGGTGGTGTGAGCTGACGGTGGGGGAGCACGAGCGGAGGGAGATGGAGATTCCTCCCTGGCCTCTGCAGGCGCAGTGGAGCCCGGACGGGCGGTATGTGGCGTTCATCACAACGGACAGCCTCGAGAGGCCTTTTCGGCGCACGTGGCTGGTGATTCTTGATATGGAGACGGGAGGGCGCCGCATGCTGTCTCCAGGCCCGGACATCGAGCCAGGACGGCATTCTGTGCATGACATCGCTTGGGCTGCGAATGCTCAACAACTTGTTGCATTAGCGCTCACCGAGATCGTTCAAGGGCGTCCTATCCAGAAGCTGTATCTCATAGATGCGCGGACAGGAGATAGCCAGCAGGTTATGCCTGATTATGTCTTTGGAGGCGGTGCGATCGAGGGCTGGCAATTGGCATGGTCACCCGACGGGCAAACTTTAGCTGTCAAATGTCCCGCCTGGCTTGAGACTGAACCCACCATCGTCGAGGATCGCGTATGTGTGCTCTCGGTTGCATATGAGTCACAAGGGAAGGCGCACAATGCAAGGCAAACGCTTTAGCTGCTCATCCATTCCCTTGCTGCTCGCCACACTCTGGAAGGGAAAGCGATGAAGTGCTGCTATACATATGCGCTGGTTGGCTTTGTGATTACCTGTATACTGGTGGTCTTGCTGACGGTATGGCTCTATGTCTCACAAGGGGCATTGTCCGAAATTGTCTGAACTTAGAGGCGCTCGGACCCCCTTACGGTGCCCCCTGGATTAGCCTTTCCAGCTCCCCTCGGGTTGGCATCCCAGCGGTTCCCGTCCACACGCGAACCAGACGCCCCTGCCCGTCAAACAGGGCGAAGCTGGGGGTCAGGCGCAATCCGTAGGCCTTTCCGAAGGCCCGCCCGGCCGGGCTGAGGGCCTCCACATACAGCACGCGTCCCTGACGCCATTCCCCTTCGAGCCTGCGCACGGCAGGCTGGAGCGACAGGCAGCCCAGTCAGTAGTTCGAGAACCAGTAGACCAGAACCGGCCGGCCGGACCGCAGGGCCGCTTCGATCTCCCCCTCGGAGGCGAACGCCTGAGAGGGACGAGTGCGCATCGAAAGCCAGAAGACGATCAGCACAACCAGCAGCGCAACCCAGAGCCCCCACCCCAGCAGGCCGGCCCGGCGGAAGAGCAGGAAAGCGCCCAGCCCAGCTAACAGCAGGCCGCCGATCACGAAAAAGGAATGACGATTGGTGAACTCAAATAGCTCCATGGATCCCTCTCCTCATGAGCGGACGCGAAAGACAGCCTCCCTGGAAAAGGGTTTCACGCCGGCGCTCCGACCAGGACCGGCTTGCGCGATCAGGCGAACTCCTTCTGCCGAGGGGCGGGGCGCTCCTCCACGTCCTCTAACAGCCCCCCGTGGCCCATCGCGGCGATCTCCTCGCGGGTCAGCCGAAGCCCCGCCATCAGGCGGGGGATCACCCAGTCCACCACGTTGGGATGGCGGCTGCGCGCGCAGCCCGGCGCCCCCAGGATCGGGATTCCTCCATAATACGCGATCAGCAGCAGGTTCCCTGGGTCCACCGGGGCCCCAAAGGCCTCGATGGTTCCTCCGATCCGCCGGATCGCCCGCGGGGCGGTGTCCTCCTCGTCCATGATCGCGGTCTCGCCGGCCAGGATCAGGAAATCTGCGCCTTCTTGCAGGGCAGCTTCCATGGCGCGGGCCAGCTCCCGCTCCTCGTAGCGCACTGGGCGGGCCCCCAGCCACACGCCGCCGCAGGCCTCCACCCGCTCCTGCAGCGGGCCTTCGAAGTCGGCCATCAGGCGGGGCCAGACCGCGGGATGGCCGGAGAGGATTAGAACGACCCGGCGGGGCTGGAAGGGATAGACGCCCATCAGGGGGCCGTTGCCCTGCAGCAGCGCCTCCGCCCGGGCGACCACCGCCTCCGGCAGCGCGAAGGGGATGATCTTCAGGCTGGCCACGATCTGGCGGGGGCGCACGACGCTCCCCCGGGCCAAGGTCGCCAGGGTGACGCCGGGAAGACGGTTCAGCTGTTCGAGCGAATGGATTTCAACCAGGAACACCCCCGCTGCGTCCGCTAAGAAGTTCACCCGTCCCCCAGCCGCCGGCATCGGGCGCAGGTGGGGGCCCTCGCAGGCCCGCGCAATGCGCCGGGCAGCTTCGTCCTCTCCCACATCGCCGGGCTCCAGTTCCGCGACCACCACCTCCTCGTAGCCCTCCGCCCGAAGACGGGCCACGTCTTCCGACGTCAGACGCCGGCCCTTCCGGAACAGGCGGTTCCCTTGGGCGTCCGCCAGGTTATGCGCCAGGATGCATCCGACCGCCGCTTCCACCGGAACCGGTCCGAATTTCATGGGCTCGCCTCCTCCGGTGCGGCCGCTTGAACGACCTGCCGCAACCGGCTCTGCTCCGCGATGATCTCCGCCATGATGCTCAGGGCGATCTCCTCCGGCGTGCGGGCCCCGATGTCCAGGCCGATAGGCCCATGAAGACGGGCAAGGGCTTCCTCGGAGATCCCCTTCCGACGCAAGCGCTCCCGGCGCCGGGCGCTGGTCTTGCGGCTTCCCAGCGCGCCCACGTAAAAGGCGGGGCTCTGAAGCGCCGCGATCACGGCCGGATCGTCCAGTTTCGGATCATGGGTGAGGACCGCCACGGCGGTCCGGGAGGTGATCAAATCCGGGAGAACCTCGTCGGGCCAGGCGTGGATCAGGCGGTCCACGTGGGGGAATCGCTCCGGCGTGGCAAAGGTGCGGCGGGGATCCACCAGATAGACCCGCCAGCCTAGGATCTTCGCGATGGAAGCGAGGGCGATGCCGATGTGAGTGCCCCCCACGATGATCAGAAGCGGGGCCGGGACGTAGGCTTCGATGTAAACCTCCACTTCGCCCTCCAGGGTGGAGAGCGAGGCCGTTCCGGAATGGCCGATGGCCAGATAGCGCTGGGCCAGTTCCCGAATTTGAGCATCCAGCTCTGGGTGAATCCCTCCCCACCCATCGCCGGTGGGGTCGATGATCCATTTCGCGCCCAGCCAGGCCTCGGGCCCCCGGATCACAGTGGCAACCGCCAGCGGTTCCTCTTTGCGGATCGCTTCTCGCACCCAATCGAACCAGTTCATAAAGCGCTCCTACGGCTTTGTCCAGTTAGGAGCTAAAGATTGAGGGGACCGAAGCCGGCCCAGAAGGCGATGGCCCTTCCCCCTGTGTCCCCCCTCCCTGTGGCCCGAAGGGCCTCAGGGAGGGTAGGGGCATAGCGCCGCTATGCCCCTACCACTACCATCGAGGTGCGATCCGTCATAGGGAAACACCACCCGAAAATCGACAGGGCGCTATGGCAACGGCTCCACGAACACCTCGATGGTTCCCCCACACGCCAGTCCCACATCCCAGGCGGTTTCGTCGCTGATGCCGAAGCGGACGAGGCGGGGGCGTCCCGTGCGAAGCACCTCCTGGGCGATCTCGAAGACCGCGCCTTCCACACAGCCGCCGCTCACCGACCCGGCCATCTCCCCGCCGGAGGAGACCGCCATCTTCGCCCCCACATCCCGGGGGGCCGAGCCGATCACTTTGACGACGGTCGCCAGCGCCACTCGTTCGCCCCGCCCTTTCCAACGTTCGATCGCCTCCAGCACCTCCCACATCGTTGGACCTCCCGCTTCGGAGTTCTAGAGCCTGTAGCCTACCCCAAAGGAAGACCCTCCTCGGATCCGACGAGTTCGATCGATCGAGCGAGCCCAGAGCGACGGGCGGAGCGTCGGGATGGAAGCCGCTCCAGATGGGCGGCCAGTTGCTCCAGGCTGGCCAGGTTGTGCACCGGGAGGAAGTCGTCGATGTAGGGGAGGGCCGCCTGCATCCCCCGGGTGAGAGGCTGATACCCCGGGATCCCCAGCAGGGGATTCAGCCAGATCAAACGATAGCACGATTTCTGCAGGCGCTCCATCTCCTGACGGAGGAGATCGATGTCCCCTCGATCCCATCCATCGCTGATGATCATCACCACCGCCCCTCGCCCCAGCACCCGCCGCGCCCAATCCCGGTTAAAGGCGTGCATGCACTCGCCGATGCGGGTCCCTCCGGACCAGTCCACGACGGTCCGGCTCACCTCCTGGAGCGCCTGATCCAGATCCCGGTGGTGGAGGCATCGGGTGATGCGGGTGAGGCGGGTGCCGAAAACGAAGGTTTCCACATGGCGTCGAGTGTGGCTCAGGGCATGGAGGAAGTGAAGGAGCATACGAGCGTAACGCTCCATCGAACCGCTGATGTCGCACAGCACCACCAGCGGCCGGGGCTTGCGCTTGCGGGTCCGCCAGAGCAGGCGCACCCATTCCCCATAATGGCGCAAGCTCCGCCGTGCTGTCCGCCGCAGATCCAGGTGCTCTCCCTTTGGGCCGGGGCGGAGGCGTCGGGTCTCCCGCTCCTGGATCTGCCAGCGGAGGCGAGCCATCAGCCGGCGGGCCAGTTGGATCTCTTCCTCCGAGAACCGTTCAAACTGTTTCCGCCGCAGGATCTCGCTGGGGCTGTAGGTCATGGCCCGGTCAGCCAGGACCACCGGTGGGGCTTCCGGGTTTTCCGAGCGCGATTCCGGGGAGGGCGGATGCCCCACCTCAGCGGGGCGGGGACGGTTCTCCCGTCGACGGATGGGGCCCGGGGCCGTGGAGAGCAGGCCGGGGGGAAGCTGGCCTCCCATGAGCGGGTTCCGCCAGAACCAGTTAAAGATCCGATCGAAAACCTCCAGGTCCTCTCGACGGCAGATCAGTGTGCAGCGGGCCGCATGGTAAAAGGCCTCCCGATCGCCCATAGGGATCCACTCCAGCGCCCGCACTAGGGCCATCATCTGGCCCGGGGTGATCGGCACCCCGGCCGCCCGCAGCGTTCGACCGAAGCGGATGAGATGATGAAGGAAGTAGCCGGACATCCGGCTCCTTTATCGCATCGAGTTACGCGGTTGGAAGCCTGCGGAACGAGGTGGGATGACCCCACCCTCCTATCTCCCTCCCCATGGCCCTTTGGGCCGTGGGGGGATAAGAGATCTTTTGGGGGCAGGGCCGGGCGCCTTCGGCGCCCAGTCCCGT
>NZ_JANWXB010000335.1 GCF_025055495.1 Thermoflexus sp.
ATCGATGATGCTCTCGCCGATCCCGATCGTGCGGATCACCCGCCAGACCATTGCCTCCGCAGGCGGAAATCGTTTCTCCAGGTAGGGGATCACGGATCCCGTGAGCATTCGCTCCAATTCGCGGGGGACTCCTGGCAGGGCGAAAAGAATATGGTCCCCCTCCTCGATCATGAACCCCGGGGCGGTTCCGATGGGATTGGGGATCACCTGAGAGCCCTGGGGGCGGAATGCTTGGCGGCGGTTGTTCTCCGGCATGGGGAACCCGAAAGCCTGAAAGCGAGCGCGGATCGCCTCGAAGAGCTCGGGATCGAAGATCAGCGGGCGCCCCATGGCTTCCGCGACCGCCTCGCGCGTCACATCGTCCACCGTGGGCCCCAGTCCCCCGCTGATGATGAGGATCTCGCTCCGGGCCAGCGCAGCCTGGATGGCGGCCACCATGCGAGGCCGATCGTCCCCGACCACGGTGATCTGAACCAGGGGGATCGAGAGCGATTGAAGGGCGCGGGCGATCCGGGAGGAATTAGTGTCCACCAGGTCTCCGCTCAGCAGTTCCGTTCCAGTGGCTAGGACCTCCGCGTTGGGCATATATCCTCCTTAGGCGGATTGGAATGATTGAACGCGCCATTGGGCAACTTCTGAGCTCTCTTGGGGATGTGGAGGCTGGGGCGCCGCCGAAGGCGATGCCCCAACCCCAAAAAGAGATCAGGCTCAGGTCCAGCCGTCGTGCAGACCCGAGAGCGAACCGCCCAGCGGCTGAAAAGGGCTCGATTACCTCCGCCGCGAAGCAACGAGGGAGAGGCAGGCGACTTCGCTGCCTGTCCCTCCATGCTCAAATCGAGTGAGGCGGCTGGGAACGCAGCGGCCAGGGCCGGAGGACCCCATCCCCTTTATCCCCCTGCGGCTCAGAGGGCCGTGGAGGGATAAAAAACACCTTGGGGGGCGGAGCCCGCTTCGTCACTCCTGCCTGGATTTGCCCCAGAGCTCCGCATCGCTAATCTTCAGAGGGGATCTGGGTAGAGGGAGGTGATCCGACGAGAGCGGTTTCCAGATGGATGCCCTCCGGCAGATCCTCCAGCGAGCGCATCATCTGGACCCACTTACCCCATCGTCCATTCTCCTGAAAGCCCAGGGCCTGATAGATGGCGCGGGCCCGTTTGTTGTGCTCGCCTACCCAGAGCTCACAAACTCGACAGCCTCGTGAGCGCAGATAAGCCATCCCCCGTAGCAACAGGGCGCGTCCCAGACCGCGCCTCTGATATTCCGGATCCACCACCAGTTCATGAATCGCTCCAACCGTCCCGTGGTTCCACCGGGAATCCGTGGCGATGAACCCCACCGGGCGATCCCCATCATAGGCGATAAACGATCCATGAGGATCTCGATGGCGGAGCCATTTTAGATAAGCTTTCACTTCCGTTCGATAGCGGTAATAATAATCTCCCAAGGGTTGGTAGGCACGCAGGTAGAGATCGATGAGATCTGCGGAGCCAGAAAGGGGCTCCTGCACGATGCGAATGGAGCTCGTTGAGCGAGGCAAAAGAAATCACCTCCTTCCGGAGGGAATGTGGGCGATTGAGGTGCTTGGTTGCCTTCGGTCGTTACCTGCCCCATGCTCCACCGACGAGGGCGCGTCGCTTTGTCGACTCTTCTGTGCTTTGGACGGGCAGGGCCGCCGAAGGCGGCTTCGCCCATCCAAGAAGCCCCAGAAATCGAAAGCTCAATCAGCTGCAAGGAAACACGATCGCCTTGTCCATCTTGGGCTTGAAGGTTTTGGGAGGCTGGGAGCCGAAGGCCCCCAAAAGCCGTTTCCTCCCCCTTCCCACGGCCCTCCGGGCCGTGGGAAGGGGGAGGGGCCATCGCCCTCTACTATTCTCAGCGATAGGCATCGTTTCGCTTGCGAATATCCTCAATTTGTAAAGTTTTCTCGTCCCAGGTCAGATAAATTCGATATTCTCCCGCTCGATACGACAATAACTCCCCCCGATCATGGCGGATCTTCGTCAGCGGCGGGCGCTGAGCCGCCGCCAGCTGACGGATCCGCCGCATGACCTGTTCCCGATGTTTCGGATGCAGCTCATCCAGCGCTCGTTGCGCGCGTTCCGTGATTCGGAGAACCATTCGGACCTCACCACCCTTTCCAAACTAACGCCATTCGCCCTGTGACCGTCTCCAGCTCGATCCCCTCGCGTCCTAAAGGTCCTTCCCGGGTTGCCCGATCCCGATTCCCTTCTTGGGTGACCCCACCGTCCCCCCAAGCCCTCTGGGGAAGGGTCGGCGTGGACGGTTTCCCCTGCTCTTCCAACCCGACCTTTCTCTAACCTTATTTTATATCTGCGTAGAAGGCCTGGCGAATTTGTTGATCGCCATATCGCTTTTTTGTTAGACAACCTCGAGGGGCGTTACTTTCACCCTCAACGCCCTCCTCCGTCCATACCAGATCCGTTTCGATGCGAACGAGGGGATGGAGGTGGTGGGGCGGATCCCTTGGCCGCCGGTTCTGTCCTCTCGGGTTTTTATGAGATCCCTGCGGCCTGGGCAATGGCCACGAGTTGCTGATGGCAGATCTGAAGGGCATCCGCGACGCGTTGAGGATCCCGCGGCTCTGTGAAAAGCGCTTCCCGGAGGAAACCGATGGTTCGGGTCAGATCCGCGAAGGCCCGAGCGAGGGTTTCCTCTGTAGCTGCGGATGAAGGAAGCGCCGTGCGAGTGAAAACCGGAAGGGGCTGCTGGGCAGGGCCCAACCCCAATGCGCCGCGCACCTCCCGCAGGATTTCCTGGAACACATCCTCATCCTGCACGAAAGGACGAGTGGCATCGATAACCAGGAAAGGGCCCTCATAGGTAGAAAAGAAGGCTTCATAAGCCAGGCGGAGGCGCTCGATATAGGCTCGATCCATTCCTCGCTCATAAGGTCGATCTCGCATGGCAATACGAGCCATCAGAGTGTCTGTATCCGCTCGAAGGTAGAGGACCAGAGCCGGTTGAGGGGTTTTCTCAGCCAGTGCTTTATGCAGTTGCTCGTAAAGGGCCAGCTCATCTCCGTCCAGATTCAAATGGGCAAAGAGACGATCCTTGGCGAACATGTAATCGCTGACCACCGGCTCGTGCTCTAAGCGGGCGGCGAGCTCCTGATGCTGGCGATATCGGCTCAACAGGAAAAAGATCTGGGTGGGAAAGGCATAGCGGGCGCGATCCCGATAAAAATGCGGCAGGAAAGGATTCTCCTCGAACCGCTCCAGGACAAGATATGCTCCCAGCGCAGGGGCCAGCATTCGAGCCAGGGTGGTCTTGCCAGCACCGATCACGCCCTCAATGGCCAGAAACCAGCGGGTCATGGGTGCCTCCCATGGATCCAGAGAAGATCCGAGTGAGATCCATCATATCGCAAGATCCACAACCCCAGATATCACTTTGTCGACTTGAATTTTGGGTGGCGTCCCCGGATCATTGGGTTCATCCCGGGTCACCTGACATACTTCCCGCCGAGGCGGAGAAGGGACATGTGGAGGCTGACGCTTTCCGATCGTTCGTTTCCCGGGTCTTCTCCTGAGGCGATCTTCGAGCAAGCGCAGCGCGTGGGGATCCTCCGCATGGTCGTGCATGACGAAATCCTGCGTCCCATTCGAAGGCGGCGCCTGTGGTGGTGGAGGAGCCCGGATATCGAGAACTGGCGCGAGGTATCGCAATGGGCGGAGGCGCTGGATTACAGCCGTCCGCGTTTGCATGCCCTGCGTTTCGAGCGTCTGAGGACAGGGGTCCGTCTGATCGCCTGGGCGATCGCCCCTCGCTCCTCCCAGGAGGTGGACGCTTCTCGCATCCAGCGGTATGCGTTGACCGCTGCGGCGGCAGCTGCTTTCCTGGGCGCTCAAGGATTGCTCCTGGAAGGGACGGATCGGTGGGAGCCCGGAGAAGCGATAAGGTTCATCCAGCGTCTCCTCCCTGTCCTGGGTGGCCTGCGCCTGACCCTGTGGCTCCGGCTTTCGGCGGTCAGCCCGCTTCTTCTCGAGGTCCCTCGCGTGTTCCGGACGATGATCCGGCCATGGATCGCCCTGGACTTGGAGGGAGCGCTTCCGGGGGACTTCCCTGCGCTGTGGGATCGGATAAGGCCTTCCGTTTCTATGGTGATGTTTCGTTGCGGGCCGGAGCATCTGGAATGGTGGGATCGAGAGGGCCGCCTGATCCTGGAGCGAACGGAATTTGAGGGGGAGCTGGTGGTGACTTTCCCCGAGATTGCGGGAAACAAAAACAAGGGAGAGATGTGGAGGCACTTGGCGCAGGCGCACCGGCTCTTGCCGAGGTAATGCGACCCTTTTTCCCGTGCTGCGAACGGGAAAGACTAACTAGAAGGGTGGAACAGGTGGCTTCACCGCTTGTCCCATCCCCTCCGCCCTTCGGTTTGTCACGGCGTGTCGCTCGCTCTAAAGCACCCGCGCTCCGGTGCGGCGGGCGATCACCTCCAGAGCTCGAAAGGCGAGATCGCGGGTGAGGCGGTCGATCCTAGGATCGAAGGCGAGGATCCGCAATGGCGCCAGGGCTTCCTGATCCCCCACACGTGCCAGCGTCAGGATGGCGGCCCGGCGCACTCCCTCGTTGCCGCGTTCCAGGGCTCGATAGAGGCTGTGGATCGCAGAGGACCGCTCCCCGATGGCTTCGCCTTCCTGCACGGCCCACTCGATCAACCATCCTTGCTGTTCCACGACGACCGGGCGGAGATCGAGGGCTGGCGGCTGGCGGTTCTTCTCCCAGAGCGTCAACGCATCCTGAGCAGCTGACCGCACCAGCCATTCTCGATCCTCTCGCGCGATGGCTTCCAGGCGGGCCTTTACCCAGTCCTCTGGGATCAAGGCCAGCGCGAACACCGCGGCCCGGCGAGTCCGCCAATCCGCTTCCTCGGTTGCTTCTTGAAGGAGCTGAGGACCATCTGGATACGCCCGCAAAGCCTCCGCTGCCGCGCGACGGAGAGGCTCCTCCGCTTCCAGGAGGAGGAGGACCAGGCGTTTCATGGCGGTCTCAGTGCGGTGCTCGCCAAGAGCGGCGATGACGGCGCGGCGGACTTCGGGCTCGGGATCGGTCAGCGCCTGCTCCAGGAAGGGCAGATCGCTTTCCTGGCCCAGCCACCCCAGGCCCCGGATGGCAGCCATGCGGATTTCTGGATCTGGATGGCGAAGGGCTTTATGGAAAAGAACGGGCACGCCGCGATCCCGGGTGGCCACCAGAGCCTCCGCCAGCTGCAGACGAAGGACCATCGGCAATCCAGGTTTCAGGAACGCCCGGCCCAGGGCGGCCATTCCCTGGGGGCGCCATGGAGCCTGAGGAGAGGCCACGGTGATCCATCGCGCCATGCGCAACAATCGGGTGTGGAAGGCATCATCAGGCTCTGTAAGGGCTCGATCGATGATGCCGGACATCGGGCCGAGGGCGGCATAGAACGTGAAAACGTCCGCCCATCGAGGATTATCCAGGTGAGGCATCAGGGCGGTATTATCGCCGGACTGAGCCAGCGCCCAGGCGGCCAGATACGCCTGAAGCAAGGGATGGCGGAAACACCCTCGCTGCTCATCGATCGGCACCACCGGCCGTCCGGGATCGGTCAGCATCTCAATCGCCCGGTCCAGATTCCGGCGTCCCCCCGGCGGGGCCAGCTCGGGGATGGAGCGAATCAGCGCCTGCTCCATATCTTCCAGGGTAATGACGAAGCGTTCCTCGTTGAATAACTGAAGGGCCAGCTGACCCAGGATCAGGCGGGCGGTGGATGGGGTCAGCATGGTCTTGCCCGGGATCCCCTGGAGCATTCGGTCCAGGACCGCGTCATAAAGCTCTGGACCTCCCGGGCGATCCCGTCTCAGCACTACGGCAGCGGCCACATCGGCGGGACGTAGGCGGACTGGCCGTGGCACTTCCCATGTTTTCAGATACGTCTTCATCTCCGATGCAGGTATTCCGCTGAGCTGAGCCCAGCGCTCTGCGAACAGTTGCACCATGCTTTCGGACCATGGGGCGAGCGCAAGGGGAAGGAACCTTAGCTCTTCCACCAGGCGGGTCACGCTCTCATCCCCTGCGAGCACCACGTGGGTCTCTGGATAGCTCTCCAGCAGCTTGCCTAACCAGCGCAGGATTTCCGATCGACGTGATGGCGGGACTTCTTCCAATTCATCCAGGAGCAACAGGACGGCGCCATCCCGCAGCGACGCGCGGATCATGCTGTCCAAGCGAGCTCGCAGGATCAGAGGGACCATTCCGCTCATCGCCTCCACGAGGGCGGTTTCCGGTGGAGCCAGGGGATCGGGGGCGAGCAGGGGCAGGCGGATGTAAAAGGGCAGGATAGAAGTTCGATCCTTCCACCTCAGGCGTCCGGCGAGGGCCTCCTGGATCAACCAGCAGAGGGCACCGGTGCGGCCGCTCCCAGGCGGCCCGTAGAGGAACACCCGTGAGGCGACTTGAACCGCCTGGCCCAGAGGCAGTCCAGGCTCCGATGGAAGCTCTTGAACCTGGGTGCTCGGGTAGGGCAGGGGAGGACTCAAGAGCGGCTCCAGCAGACAATGAGCGAGGCGGGGATCCAGCGCCGACCAGGCGATCCAAGTCGGAAGCTGTTCCAGCAACCAGTGTCGATATTGCGTCTCCGCGGATAGCCGCAGGCGCTGGCGGGCCTGATTCAGGCGTCCCCTCACGCCCTCATAGAGTCGTCTGAGTGGACGCCGGCTCCCGTAGAGCAGGCCAGCGCCCAGGGAGGCCAGGGCGGCCCCGATGAGAGCGGAGAGCGGATCGAAGCGCCATGATCCCAGAAAACCCACGAATGCTCCTCCAGGGTCCTTATAGATCTGGGTTGTGCGCGGGGAGGCAGCACACCCTCCACGCACAACCCCGGTCGATCTCTGCCGGGGGTTCTAAGGCTTTGTCCATTTTTCATTTGGGGGTTTTCAGGGGCAGCGCGGGGGACCTTTGACTCCCTGCACCGCCCCCGAAAGATGTTTTCTCCCCCTCCCCACAGCCCAGAGGGCCGTGGGGAGGGGGGAGAAAGGGGGGGAGGGCCATCGCCTTCTAAACGCGCCTCGGTTCCTCAAATCCCCAGTGGATAACTGGACAAAGCCCTAAGGCGGGGCTGGGCGCCTTGGGTGCCCGGTCTCGCCCCTACCGACTATTCGGATCGCGTTTCAAGGGCGGTATTTGTATCCCCTCTCTCCACCGCCCGGACGAATGCGGAGAGAGGAGATCGGGGGAGTGGGAGCATCTGGCCCGGGCCATTACGCCCCAACCGCGGAACTCCGAATTGATCTGAATCACTTATGGACTCCGAGCTCGCCAGGGCCGACCAGCCGGTAGCCGATCCCCCGCTCGGTTCGGATGAAAAGGGGGTGATTGGGATCCGGCTCGATCTTCTGGCGGAGATACCAGATGTAAAGCTTCAGATAGCCCCGGTCCTGGATATGCTCCTCCCCCCATACCTCGCGCAGCAGGAAATCATGGGTCAGCGGACGGCCCGCAAAGCGGGCGAGGGTGGAGAGGAGCCTGAACTCGGTCGGAGTTAGCTCAACCGGGCGCCCATCTACCCGGACTTCCTGGGTGATCAGGTTCACATAAAGGCGTCCGTTATCGTAGACCTCGCGGGAGGCTGTGGATTCATAGCGCCGCAAGACAGCCTGGACGCGGGCGATGAGCTGTCGAGGGCCGAAGGGTTTCGTGAGGTAATCATCCGCGCCGCTCTCCAGGCCCCGCACAATATCCGATTCGGTCCCTAGGGCGCTGATGATGATCACCGGGGTTTCACCGGTCGAGCGGATCGTTCGGAGGACCTCCCATCCATCCATGCCGGGCAGCATCAAATCGAGGAGGATCAGATCGGGGTTCTGGGAGCGCAGGAGGTCCAGGCCTTCCTGGCCGCTATGGGCAATGGAGACCTGATAGGCGTTTTGCTCCAGTTGCCAAGCCAGGAAGCGAGCCAGCTCTACGTCATCCTCGATAATCAGGATCTTCTTGGCGTTCAAGTCCTCTTCCCCCCTGAGGTTTCCGGGCGTGTTTGTTTCGGATGGCTCTTCACCTGTTGTTTCAGGACTTGCTTGATTTGGGGATGGACAAGGTTTCAGCG
>NZ_JANWXB010000356.1 GCF_025055495.1 Thermoflexus sp.
GGAGGACTTCTGCCGCGACCCGGCAGCCTGGAAGGGCCATCCCTTCCTGAGCCAAGCCTCTCCTCAGCGGCGGGCCTTCGTCGCCCGGGCCTTCCTGGACCACCTGCGCCGGGCCCTCATCCTGGACGCGGAGTGCCTAGACCCGCAGCGGCAGGCGCGAATCCGCAAGCAGGTGACCCAGGCGCTGAAAGAGCCCTGGACCTTCGGCGAGGACGAGCGGCTGCGGGAGGCGGGCCGCGCCGTCCTGGGCGACGCCCCGCGCGGGCCTCACGACCTGAGCCTCTCCCCCCGCAGCACATTGGGCCGCTTCCTCCGCTCCCCTCAGGCCTGGCCCGAATTGCGTGCTCCGCTGAGCGAGAAAGAGTATGGAGAGCTGCTCCCGGCCTGGCTAGAGGCCCTCCGGCTGGGCGGCTATATCGCCTTCACTGACGATCGGACGGCCATCCAGGTCCGGGCGGACGCGCTTCGCTGGCGCCGGGGAGAGGGCTTTGCGCCGCCCCCGGACCCCGTCCGCAGCCGCTGGATGCGCTTCGCCCAGCCGCTGAGCCGGGAGGCCAACGCCTTCTTCCGGGATTTCTACGCCCGCCTGGCCGCCGATCTGGGCCCTCTGGAGGGGCGGGAGCACACCGGCCAGGTCGCGCGGGAACTGCGCCTTCAGCGGGAGGAAGCCTTCCGCAAGGGAGAGCTCGCCTGTCTCTTCTGCTCCCCGACCATGGAACTGGGCATAGACATCGCCGACCTGCACGTCATCCATCTGCGCAACGTCCCCCCCAACCCGGCCCACTATGCCCAGCGCAGCGGCCGGGCCGGTCGGAGCGGCCAGCCCGCCCTCATCCTGACCTACTGCGCCGCCAGCAGCGGCCACGACCAGTACTTCTTCCATCGCCCTGTCCGCATGGTCTCCGGCGCGGTCGCCCCGCCCCGGCTGGACCTGAGCAACGAAGAGATGCTCCGGGCCCACATCCATGCCATCTGGCTGGCCCACACCGGCCTCTCCCTGGGGCACTCCATCACCGAAGTGGTAGACGTGTCCCAACCCGGCTTCCCGCTTAGGGAGCGAGTCCAGCACTACATCCACCTCTCCGGGCGAAAGTTCCAGGAATGCCTGGAGGAGTGCCGGAGGGTTCTGGAATCCGATCCAGCTACCGCCCGCTATGCGGGCGATTGGCTCCAGCAGGTCCTGAACGACGCTCCCCGTGCCTTTGACCGGGCCTTTGACCGCTGGCGGGAGATGTACGCCGCCGCCGACCGCCAACTGCAGGGAGCGCGGGCCGTCATCGACCGGTCCCATCAAATGCGGGTGCCCAGGGAAGAGGTGGAGGAAGCGGAGCGGCGGGAGCGGGAGGCTCGTCGTCAGAAAGACCTCCTCTGCAACCTGGAGGGCGTGGGCGAATCCGACTTCTACCCCTATCGCTACCTGGCCAGTGAGGGCTTCCTGCCTGGCTACAACTTCCCTCGCCTGCCCATCCGGGCCTACATCCCCAGTGGCGACCGGGGGGAGTTCATCGCCCGCCCCCGCTTCCTGGCCCTCACCGAGTTCGGCCCGGGCAACATCATCTACCACGAGGGGAACAAGTATCGGGTCATCCGCAGCCAGCTGCCCGGCGGCGACGCAACCGCCCGTTTCGTCCGGGCCAAGCTCTGCCGCGTCTGCGGCGCCTTCCACGAGGGAGATGAGGCCCAGACCGACCTCTGTGCCCTCTGTGGCACTCCGCTGGACGCCTCCAACAGCGATTACAGCGAGCGCTTCTTTGAGATGACCGACGTGGTGACCCAGCGGCGGGAGCGCATTACCTGCGACGAGGAGGAGCGGCTGCGGGAAGGGTACGAGGTCACCAGCCACTTCCGCTTTGCGCCGGGGCCCAGCGGCCCACAGATCTCTGAGGTCCGGGTGCCTCTCCCTGGCGCGCCTTCCGGCATCACCGGCTTGCGCCTGGTCTACGGCCCCTCAGCGACCTTGTGGCGGATCAACCACGGCTGGCGGCGGTCCCGGGAGGTGGGCTTCACCCTGGATCCAGGGCGTGGGGAGTGGTTGCCCCGCCCCGACGAAGAGGAGGAAAGGGGACCAGAGCCCCGGCGAACCCTCATCAGTGGCGTCCGCATCCTGGTCCGGGACACCCGCAACATCCTGCTGGTCTATCTGGAGGGAAAGGCGGACGAAGCGCTGCTGGCCTCCCTCCAGGCCGCCCTCCAGCGGGGAATAGAAGCCATCTTCCAAGTGGACGAGGAGGAACTGGCCTCGGAACGGGTGGGGTCGGGGACCTACCGGGCGATCCTCTTCTGGGAAGCAGCGGAGGGAGGGCTGGGTGTCCTCTCCCGGCTGGCGGAGGACCCCGCCACACTGAGGCAGGCAGCGCGGGAGGCGCTCTCCATCTGTCACTTCGGCCCTGGGGGAGAGGACGAGCGCCCGCCGCGGCCTTTGGCCGAGGGGGAGGCCGAGGGCTGCGCCCGTGCCTGCTACGATTGCCTCCTCACCTACCGCAACCAGCAGGACCACCCCTACCTGGACCGCCACCGGGCACGAGACCTGCTGCTGGCGCTGGCTGAGAGCGCGCCGGAGGTCAGGCAGGGAGGACGCAGCCGGGAGGAGCAGTTCCGATGGCTGCTGGATCGCACCGATCCCGCATCAGCCCTGGAGCGGCGCTTCCTGGAGCACCTCTACCGCACCGGCCGCCGCCTGCCGGACTACGCCCAGCCCAACCTGGCGGACTACCCTGCTCGTCCGGACTTCTACTACGAGACCGCGCGGGCCTGTGTCTTCTGCGACGGCGCCGTCCACGACCGGCCGGAGGTGGCCGCAGAGGATCAACGCATCCGCGCCGCCCTGCGGGACCTGGGCTACCGGGTTGTCGTCATTCGGTATGACCGAGACCTAGAGGAGCAGATCGCCGCCTACCCGGACCTCTTCGGACCTGGCCCATAAGGCTCCGGTCTCCCTCCGCGGACCCCTTGCCAGATGCGCCGATTGGGGATACAATGAGGGCACAATTGTGCCCACAATCGGAGCACGAGATGCACACCGTAGGGGTCCGAAGGCTGAAAGAACAGATCGGCACCATCCTGCGCCGGGTCTATGAGGACGGTGAGACGGTGGCCATCACCCGCCACGGCCGGGTGATCGCCCACCTGGTCCCTGCCCGCCCGCCTGCGTCTCCGGCCGACCTCTCCGCCCTTTGGACTGACCTGGACGCGCTGGCCGCTGAGATCGGCGCCCGCTGGCCCCAGGGCCAGACCGTTGTAGAAGCCATCCGGGAAGAGCGGCGAGACCGGTGAGAGTCGTGGATGCCAGCGTCTGGGTGAGCCGGTTGGTCCCTCAGGACGTCCACTACGAGGCCAGCCGCCGCTGGCTGGAGGTCCGGGTGGCAGCGGGAGACCTGCTGGTGGCGCCGGTCCTGCTGCTGGCGGAAGTGGCGGGAGCCATCGCCCGGCGGACGGGTGCGCCGGAGTTGGGCCATCGGGCTGTGGAGGGATTGCTGCGCGTTCCCAACCTTCGCCTGGTTTCCCTGGACCGGCGGCTGGGGCGGAAGATGGCCCGTCTGGCAGCCGACCTGCGACTGCGGGGTGCGGATGCGGCCTATGTGGCCCTCGCCGTCCATCTGGGCCTTCCGCTGGTGACCTGGGACCAGGAACAGGCTCTCCGCGTCGCCCTGCGCATCCCCGTCCTCACCCCCGACCAGGACCCCTAACTCCCACCCCTCGGCCCCTCTGCTCCCTGCGCCCTGCCCCCTTGGGACATAATTCTGTAAGCGATGGCCCCTTCAAAACAAAAATGCCCTCGGTGGTGAACGTGGCACCGCCCGAGGGCGGATCTCCGCGCCGGGAAGGGCGGCGCGAAGGTCAGAGGTTGAGCGCTTGCCCTCCGGATGGCGGGTCCGGAAGTCCCCGCGCTAAATTCGCAAGTCCACCGTCGTCGCCTCCCTCCGCTTCTCCGGGGGAAGCCACTCCAGGGATTCGATCGTCCCTCCCAGCGGCACATATTCCAGCCCGATGTAGCCCTCATACCCCAGGGCCTCCAGCGCCCCCAGCACGCGGGCCCACGCGATCTCCCCCGTGCCTGGTTGATGTCGGCCCGGCGGATCCGCGATCTGCACGTGGCCGATGTGAGGGAACGCCTCGCGGAGGGTGGCGATGAGGTTCCCTTCGCTCCGCTGCATATGGTAGATGTCATACTGGATCTTCAGGTTAGGCGGGAACCCTAGTGCTCCCAACAGATGGAGGCTGTCCGCGGTCCGATGGAGCAGGTAGCGGGGGTTCTCAATGGGGTTCAGCGCTTCCAACAGGAGCGTCACGCCGGCCTCTTGGGCCCGCGGCAGCGCCCAGCGGAAATTCTCCAGCGCCACCGCCCACTGCAGCTCCCGGGGAAGGTCCGGCCGCGCATTTCCCACCAGGCAGTTGAGCCGCGGACACCCCAAGCGTCGGGCCAGGTCCAGCGCCTCTAAGAACCGCGCGCGCCATTCCTCCTGTCGATCCGGATCGCTGGCATAGCCCCGCTCGCCCGCGGCCATGTCCCCTGCGTCCATGTTGTGCAGAACCACCCGCAGGCCGCTGGCGCGGGCCGCCTCTACGACCGCCTGGAGATCCTCTCCGCGCGGCCAGTGGAACTCCACGGCCTCGAAGCCGGCCTCCCGGGCCCGGGTGAAGCGCTCCAGGAAGGGGACTTCCCGCCAGAGCATGGAGAGATTGGCAGCAAACCGCAACACCATCTTCGCGTTCTCCCCCTCGAGGGATCCCGTGAGAGAACAGACCGCCGGATGCGGCCTTTCCCCCCACCGATCACCAAACTTCCCGTTTCCTGCCTCCCCGGGGAGTTCATTTCAGAAGCTACGGCCGCGAAGCAGCGTGGGGAGGTAGAAAAGCGAACCCCGAATCCATGCCAGGGATCATCCAGATTGTCACCAAGCAAATTCAGGTGACCAATTGAGCGGCCCTTGGGAGAAGAGAGACCCCAAGCGCCCCCGAGCCCATCGAACCACCTGCGCCCTCGCCTCCTCCGACGAGGGCTGGGGCAGCACCTCCGCGGAGAGCCATCCTCGATAACCGATCTCCCGAAGCGCCTTCAGAACCGGATCGAAATCCAGATGGCCCCACCCCGGCGCCCACCGGTTGGAATCCGCGATATGCACGTGGAACAGGCGATCCCTCACGCGGGCGATCGCCCCCTCCAGGGAGGCCTCCTCGATATTGGCGTGGAACGTATCCAGCAGCACGCCCACATGGGAAAGCCCCAGCGGCTCGATGAGGGAAAGCGCCTCCTCCACCGTGTTCAACAGATCCGTTTCATAGCGGTTCAGGGGCTCCACCGCCAATCGAACCCGATGGGAAGCGGCCCGATCCGCCAAGCGCACCAGGGCTTCGCTCAGCCAGTCCAGCGCCTGCGCCCGGCTGACGCCTTCCATCCGACGTCCCCGGATCAGCCCGATGATGACCAGGGCGCCCCACTCCGCCGCCAGCTCCAGGTGGGCCTCCAGCCGGGCGAGGGCTGCGCGGCGCACAGCGGGATCCGGATGGGTAAGGGACAATCCCTCTTCCACCCACGCTTGTCCGGTGCCGATGGCGGGGACCTGCAGCCCACAGCGCTCCAGGAGCGCCTTCAGCGATGGAACCGGAACGGTGGCGGGATCCCGCACCGCCAGCTCCACGCCCGCGTATCCCAGCGCCCGCAATCCCTCCAGATCCCGTTCCAGATCCCCTACGGCGGTCACCGCCTCAAAGCGGGTGGGCTGCCAGGAGAGCACAAAGGCCAGCGGCCACGCCATGGCCTCAAACCCCGGCATAGGCGTTGAACCCTCCATCGATCGGCACCACCACCCCGGTGACGAAGGCGCTGGCTGGGGAGGCCAACCAGATCACCGTGCCCACTAGATCCTCCGGGTCCCCGAACCGCCTCATCGGGGTGTGTTCGAGGATCGCCCGGCCTCGAGGCGTCAGGTTCCCTTGCTCATCCAGAAGCAGATAGCGGTTCTGCTGCGTGAGGAAGAAGCCCGGCGCGATGGCGTTCACACGGATCTTCGGCGAGTATTCCTGGGCCAGATGCACCGCCAGCCACTGGGTGAAGTTGCTCACCGCGGCCTTCGCCGCCGCGTAGCCCACCACCCGGGTCAGCGGACGGAAAGCCGCCATGGAGGAGACGTTGATGATCACCCCTTCCCCGGCCTGGACCATCTGTCGGGCGAAGACCTGGCTCGGGAGGATCGCCCCACCGAAGAGGTTGAGGGCCACCACTTTCTCCAGGGCCTCCAGGGGCAGATCGAAGAATGGGCGCTCTGGCCCGACAGTGGCCTCCGGCACGTTCCCGCCCGCCAGGTTGATCAGGATGTTTACCGGCCCCACTTCCCGCTGCACCTGCTCCGCCACCCGCTCGATCTCCCCTCGATCCAGGACGTTCATCCGATATCCCCAGGCTTCCAATCCTTCCCCCTGCAGCTCCGCCAAGCGGCCCTCCAGGGGGCCGATGTCAGTGATCACCAGCCGGGCTCCTGCCCGGCCCAGGCCCCGGGCGATCGCGCCCGCCAGCACCCCAGCGCCCCCCGTGAGTAACGCCACTTTGCCCTTCAATGAAAACAGCGTTTCCAGATCGCTCATCGCGGCTCCTCCCGATGCGAGGTCGACCCTTCCCTCTCAAAAGCGAATGGGCCGGTGACGCCGGCCTCAATCCAGCCACTCCGTGTGGAAGACGCCGGGCCGATCCAACCGCTCGTAGGTATGGGCTCCAAACGCGTCCCGCTGGGCCTGGATCAGATTGGCCGGCAGCTGGGAGCGACGCATGGAGAGCACATAGTCGGCCGCCGTGCTCAGCGCCGGCATCGGAACCCCCGCCTCGAAAGCCTCCCGCAAGATCCGCCCAGCTGCCGACAGGCGGGCCTGGAGCTCGGCCCGGAAGCGCGCGCTGAACAGCAGATGGGGATCCTCCGGGTCCTCCCGCACGACCTCCCGCAGGAACCCCAGCCAGCGGGCTCGGATGATGCATCCTGCCCGCCAAACCCGCAGGACCTCCGCCCGATCCGTGCCGTAGCGGTAAGCCCGCGAGGCCTCATGCAACAGCCAGAGCCCCTGAGAGAAGGCGGCCAGGACCACCAGGTTGAGCGCCGCCTCCAGATCACTGAGCGCCGCTTCCGGGGAAGAGGGCGTGCGCCGATCCGGCCACGGGAACGCTGCCCCAATGCGCTCCCGATCCGCCTTGAAGTGGGAAAGGGTCCGGGCGAGGACGGCAACGGTGAGCGTGGGGGTTGGCACTCCCAGCTCCAGCGCGCTTTGAGCTGCCCATCGCCCCGTCCCCTTCTGCTCCGCCTTGTCCAGGATCCGCTCCACCAGCGGGTCTCCGGTCTCCGGATCCCGATATCGAAGGACGCGGGCGGCCAGCTCTGTGAGGAAGGCGTTCAGCGTCCCTTCGTTCCAGCGCTCGAAGGTTTCCGCGATGGCCTCGGTGGGCATCCCCAGGGCGGTTTTCATGAAATCATAAACTTCCGCAATGCCCTGCATGAAGGCATACTCGATGGCGTTGTGCACCATCTTCACGTAATGCCCGGCTCCACCCCGACCCATATAGGCGCAACACGGGCCTTCCTCGCTCTGCGCAGCGATGCGGGTGAGCATGGCTTCGACCATGGCGTAGGCTTCCGGGGACCCGCCGGGCATGATCGAGGGGCCGAGCAATGCACCCTTCTCGCCGCCGCTGATCCCTACCCCCAGGAACCGGATCCCCCGGTCGGCCAGCCATTGCATGCGCCGCTCGGTATCCGCGTAGTGGGAATTGCCCCCGTCCATCACCAGATCCCCCGGCTCCAGGTGGGGGAGCAACGCCTCGATCACCTGATCTACGGCCGGCCCAGCCTGCACCATCAACAGGATCCGGCGGGGACGCTCCAGACAGCGCGCGAATTCCTCGATGGTGTAGGCCGGGACAATGGGCTCTCCCCGCACGCGATCCCGCAGGAACGCCTCCGTCCGCTCCGGCGTCCGGTTGTAGACGCACACCCGGAACCCGTTCCGCGCGAAATTGAGGGCCAGGTTCTGGCCCATGACCGCTAAACCGACCACCCCGATCTCACTGCTGCGATCCATCCCTGATCCGCTCCGCTGGGATATCGAAAAGGCCGACGGAACTTCTTCAGGCGGCATCCCAGCCCCAAAACCCGCGGAGAGCTCGGAGGATCCCTCTCGGCTGAAAACCTGCGGTGGGCAACCGGGGTTGCGCCGCTCGAAGCCGATGGTCCCCGCGCTCAGTTGCCCTCCGCGATCGCTTCTTGGTGACGTCGGAACGCCGCCTCCAGATCCTCCATCAAAGCTTGAAACCGCGCAAACTGCCGCTCGTAGATCGGAACCCACTCCGCCACCGGCTCATAGACCTGGGCGGCGGTCTCCGGAACGGCTACCTGGAGATCCGGGGCAGCGCCGATCGCGACCCGCGCCAGGGCCGCGCTGCCCATCAGGGCCGGCTCCGAGACCTCCGAAACCTCCACGGGGATCTGGAGCACGGAGGCCAGAATCCGCATCCAGAGGGAGGAACGGGTCCCCCCGCCGCCTGCCCGTAACCGCAGCGGGATCAGATGGTTGTCCCGCAGGGCCTCCAGGATCAGCCGGAGGGCGAAGCTCACCCCCTCCATGGCCGCCCGCGCGAAATGCCCGCGGGTGTGGTGGGCTCGCAGGCCGAAGATCACCCCGGAGGCCAGATGGCTGATCCCCGGATACCGCTCTCCGGTCAAAAACGGGAGAAACAGCACTCCGGTCGGCTGACCCACGGCCTCCGCCAGCGCCTCCTGGTCGGCGTATCCCAGGCCCAGCACGGCCTCCCGCAGCCAGCTCAGGACGTTCCCAGCGTTGTTGATGGCCCCACCCGGAAACCATCGCCCTCCGGCCAGATAATAGGTCTGTAAGCGCATCCGGGGAGACTGATCCAGGATCGGGCGATCGGCGACCAGGCGGATCATCGCCGTTGTGCCCAGGTTCATCGCCCCCACACCCGGCGTCGCCGCCCCCAGCCCCAGTCCCACCGCTCCCCCATCATACACCCCCGCGATCCCCTCCACCTCCCGCGGCAGGCCCAGGGCCTCCGCCGCCTCCGGACGGAGCGAGCCCAACCGCGTTTCCGGAGGAACCACTTCGGGCAGATGGCCTTCCGCCAATCCCACCAGCTCCAGGATGTCCGGATCCCAGCGCAGGGTTTCCACATCCATCATCTGGGTGGCAGTCGCCAGCGAGGGATCCGTTACGGGCCTGCCGAACATCCGGAGCAGCAGATAATCCTTGGCCCCCAGGAACCAGCGGGCCTTCCGGAAGACCTCCGGCCGGCGAACCCGAAGCCACTCCAGCTTGGCCAGCGGATACTGGAAAAGCGGCGGGCACCCCGTCCGTCGGTAGATCGCCCCCACGTCCATTCGGGCCAGCAGCCCGGGGAACGTCTCCCGAGGGCGGGTATCCAGCAGCGTCATGATCCCCATCAGAGGGCGACCGGCCGCGTCCACCGGCAGAAGGCTGAGCTGATAGCCGGAGAGGATGATCCACCGGACCACACGGGCCTCCTCTCCGGCTGCTTCCCGCACCGCGTCCACGAACCGATCCCAGAGGACCTCCGGATCGTGCTCCGCGCGGCCGGATCCGTCCTGGAGGACCGGGATCTCCCGGACGGCCACGCGACGCAATCGCCCCTCCAGATCCAGGCAGCCAGCTTTTAAATGCGTAGTGCCGATGTCCGCGGCCAGGATGCGCACGGCCCTCTCCTTAAAGAGCATGTCGGAAAGCCTTCCGCCGGGGAAGGGATCTTCCGCGCCCGGGGCCATGGGCCGCCCAGGGGGCCGCAATGCGCGGCCCGCTGGATTCCCTTCTCCATCCAAAGCAGGGAAGGCCGCGGGGAGCAGGAGCCAGCCGGTCCTCCCCACCGGGAGACGGCCCGCATGCCTGGTTCTCCCGCTCACAGGACCGAAGATCCATCAACCAGCGGAGCGCCCCGTTTCCTCGCGCGGGCATGCGGGAGGACTTCGGGGTTGACCACTTCCTCCGGGATCTCACCTCGCAACACCCGCTCTACATCCGAGATCACCTTCGCGCCCATCCGACGCAGGGTCTCATAGGTATAAGCCGCGATATGCGGCACGACCAGCACGTTCGGGAAACGCAGCAGCGGATGATCGGAACCGATGGGCTCCCCTTCCACTACATCGAGGGCCGCTCCCGCCACACGCCCGGATTCCAGCGCGGCGATCAGCGCCGCCTCATCGATGAGCTCCCCCCGGGCCGTGTTCACCAGGATGACGCCGGGCTTCATCTTCGCGAAGGCCTCGTGGGAGAGCATATGGAAGTTCTCCTCGGTGAGGGCGGCGTGCAGGGAGAGGATATCCGCCTCCCGGAGCAACGTATCCAGGTCCACCGGCTCTGCTCCTCCCCCCCGGATCGCCTCCGGGGGCACATAGGGGTCATACGCCAGCACCCGGGCCTGAAACCCGTGGCGGAGGATCTCCCCCACCCGGCTCCCGATGTTGCCGAACCCGATCAGCCCCACCGTCTTTCCCCGCAGATCCCACCCGACGAAGGCCGCCCGCTCGGCCCATCGCCCTTCCCGCACCGCTGCCGCCGCCTCCGGGATGCGACGGAGGATCGTCAGCAGCAGGGCCACAGTCATCTCCGCCACTGCGTCCTGCTCCATCCATGGGGTCACCCGGGTGACCAGCACCCCATGGGCGGTCGCCGAGGGCAGATGGATGTTATCGACACCGATGCCGTGGCGGGCGATCAGCCAGGTCTCGTCTTTATGGGCGAAGAACTCGGGGCCGAAGCGCGGGGAGACGCTGACGATCAAAATGGGAAAACCCTGAAGTGCCCGGGCCAGCTCCCGTCCTTCAACGTTGGAAGGGAACTCAAAGCGCCGCACCTCTCCCAGCGCCGCCAGCCGATCGAGGTGCTCCGGGAAATAGAGGCCGAAGCTGCTGGAGTTCACAATCGCGATGCGCGGGCGCATAGGACTCCACGCCGAAAATAGGTTCCAGCCGGTTAACGCAAATCCCAAGAGGGATCGTGCCGGGCCTGCCCCGCTAAGCCCTCCCCGGCCCCTCCGGTTCTCCCGTTCCCTCGCCCGAGGGGCTGGGAAGAAGGTCGACACCCGTGGATTCCCGGCCCTCAAAGAGCGCCTCCAGATGGCGCTCGAGGTTCCCCGTCACAGCGGCCGCGTGTTCGGCCTCGTGTTCGACCAGGGCCTGTCGGATCTCCGCCCCGAAGCGGGCGAGCAGGATCCCATAGGAGATGTGGAACAGCTGGCGGATCGCCCGGTGGGCCAGGGCTGCCTCTGGATCTGCGGGCAGGCCCTCCGGCAGGTCCTCCCGCCGCAGGGCGATCGGATAATCGCGGCGGCTCTCCTCGAGGGCCGACCGGGCCAACGCGTAGAGGTCAGCGAAGAGCGCCGGGCGATAGCGGGCGATCACCCGCACCGCCTGCAACCAAGTCGTGCCGGATGTCTTGATGTGGAAATGGCCTTCCGTGCGCTCGGCGAACACCCGAAAGATCCGGAACTTTTCGCTTCCGGAATGCAGGCTGAGGCGGTGCCCGCCCAGGGAGCGGGCCAGGGCATGGTGAAGGGCGACGGCCTGGGCGAAGCGTTCGACCTCCCCCTCATAGTCAACGGCCTTTTCGAAGACCCCCGGGAACCGCGGCGCCAGGCTCCAGAGCTCCACCTCGCGGCGCTGCAGATACCGGACCACGAAGGCGTGGGCCTCCGGAGGGGTTTCCGTCTCAACCTCATCCACCGAAACCTCCAGGTCGGCATCGATCCCCATCGCCTTCAGGATCTCGGCGCCGCGAACCACCTCCTCCAACGCCCCTTCGTAGACGCGTGCAGCCTCCCACAACGCCTCTTCGTCCAGTGCGTAAACCCCTCCGGGGAAAGCGATCCGGCGCCCCGCCAGTTCGGCCACCACCGCGCGGGCGGTGGAGGAGAGCGCCTCTTGGGCCCGGGGCCCGCGGGCCAGCGCCCGGCGCAGATCGAACGTATAGAGCGAGTATCCGGCTTCCGCCGCCGCGCGGAGCTGGGCCTCCTCCTGCAGGTGGTCGGCGTCGGCCCCGAAGGGCCCCGCATATCCGGCTTCCAGCACGCCCAGCACGGCCGTTCGCAACACATCCCGGAAGTCCCGCCCGGTTCGGGCCAGCTCCCGGGGGGACTGCTGGGCCAGGATGGGGAAAACCGGATAGCGCCGCAGGGCAGCCAGCTGGGCCGCGGTGGCCATCCCCAGGCGATCGCCGGCCCCGAAAGAGACGGGCCGGTCGCAGCGACGCGGGGCCAGCGGAAGCAGACGACGCAACGCTGCATAGCTCCGCTCATCCCACGCGAAAAGACCGATGGTCCCCCCGTCCAGCTCCAGGGGGCCCCACAGCGGAGGGACCTCGAAGGGGATGCCTGTCCCGACCCAGCCCAGGGCGCGTTCCCCGTTTTTCCGGGCGATGAAGACCGCCCCGCCCTGGGGGACCGGCCGCAGGGAACCGGGGATCGGTCGCCAGCCTTGAGCGTTCAGCTTCTCCGTGAACTGCTCCCACCCAAAGGTCATCGTTCCCCCGGGCGATCACTCAGGTTACCACAAGGCGCGGGCCGCCGAGGCTTCCTTCGGCGGCCCGGAAAGAGGAAGATTTGGCCAGCCCGATGCGGGTGAGCGTTCACATCGGATAGTGGAGTTCATACAGGCTCCGCCAGCCGGGCTCGAACGGCATCTTGAGGTAGGGCTCCAGCATTTCCCGTTCCCGTTCGGTCACCCCCTCCAGCGGCGGCAACTTTCCAGGCGGGAAGGCCTCTAAGATGTCCCGCACCAGCTTCTCCAGGTAGTCCAGCAACTGCTCCACCCCCGGCTTCGCCTTCTCCGCGCTGGCCAGGGTCGCCTTCCCTACCACGCCCGGCTGATAGGCTTTCACCTCGATGGGCCGCAGGCCCACCTGAGCATACCATGCGATCGGCTTCCGCAACAGGTTCCCCGCCTTGTCGATGTGCTCGCTGTCGGTGGGCAGGAAACTGTAGGTCTCCGTGTCCACCGCATCTTCCATCCGGATGAACTCCGGGAACAGGGCCAGGCTCCAGCTGGTCTCCACCTCATCCGCGTGGACGAAGTGGGTCTCATACGGCCCGCCCTCGGACTTAAGTTTGAAGTGATCCGGGATGGCGTGATACCAGTTGACGTTGACGATGATCGCGGGAACCTTATACGTCTTGGCGAAGCGGTGGATCGCAATCGGGATGACGTATTCCTGGCCATGGCCGTTGAGGATGATCTGCTTGCGGAAGCCTGTGTTCCAGAACCCAGCGATGATCGCCGTGAGCATCTCGATGAAAGTGTCCTCCGGGACGATGATCGTGCCGGGCATCCCCATATGGTGATAGGGATGGGAGCCGAACCACAGCGGCTGGCTCACCGTGCAGCCCGTCCGCAGGGCCACCTGTTCGGCCATCCGGGTGACCAGAAAGACATCCTCCCCATAGGGCGCGTGGGGGCCATGGGCTTCCGTGGCCCCGACCGGGATGATGATCAGGTCGTTCTGCTTGAGGCGCTCCATGACCTCCTTGCCGGTCATGTTCTGGAAGTAGATCCCCGTCGGCCGATCCATATGGCCGCCTTCCGGCGGGATCTGCCACTTGCCCATCGTCAACCTCCTGATTTCGGTTAAGTGGTGCATCGCGACTGACCTGGGCTTCGGACAAGCGGAGGGCGGGAAGTTGTCCCGAGCGGATCCTCCTGTGGGGAGGGGCTGGGGCGCCGCCGAAGGCGGCGCCCCCACCCTAAACTCCCACGTGGGCTCGGGAGCTGCATATGGCGTGAAGGATCAGTGAGCATCCTCCGGCACCATCATCACCTTCACCGCCTCCCCCCGGCGTAGATACTCCAGCCCCTCCCCGAACCGCTCCAGGGGCAGGCGATGGGTGACCATCACCTCTGGTCGGATGACCCCTCGCTCCAGCATCTGGATGGCGATCGGGAAGGTGTGGCGGCCCACATAGCTGCCCACCACCCGGATCTCCCGGCGGGTGATGTCATACTGGGCGATCTCCGCCCGCGCCTGGGCGTTCATCCCGAAAAGGACCACCGTTCCCCCCGGCCGGGCCAGCCGCAGGGCGGTTCCCATCAGCGAGCCCACCGCATCCACGACGACATCCGCCCCGATCCCGGTGACCTCCCGCACCACCGCCTCCAGGTCCTGCTCCCGAGGGTTGACCACGAGATCCGCGCCCGCCCGTCGCGCGAACTCCAGCCGGAAGGAGGCGACGTCCGCGGCGATCAGGCTCCCCGCCCCGCTGGCGCGGAAGACCTGGAGGAACAGCAGGCCCACCGGCCCGCATCCCAGCACCACCGCGTGCTCCCCGGGATGCAGACGAGCCTGAAGGGTTCCACCGACCACGGTGGAAAGCACCTCCACAAAGACGGCCCGTTCCAGAGGGACCTCTGAAGAGATAGGGAACAGCGCCCGGGCCGGGGCCACCTCATACAGGGCCATCCCGCCGTCCAGGAAGATCCCCAGCGTGGTGAAATGCTCGCAGTGGTTGTAAAGCCCCCGCTGGCAGAAGCGGCAGACGCCGCAATACAGGTTCGGGGCCACCGCCACCCGGTCCCCGGGCCGCAGATGGGTCACCGCCGGGCCGACTTCGACCACCCGGCCGATGACCTCATGGCCCAGGATCACCCCGGGGGTCGCCGGATGGCCCGGGGGGACCTCCAAGATGTGCAGATCGGTGCCACAGATCCCACAGGCCTCCACCTGAAGGAGCACATCATCGGGGTTGCGCACCGAGGGGACGGGCCGCCTCTCCAGTCCCCAGCGCCCCTCCCCCTGGAACACCACCGCCGGCATCTGTTCGGCCATGGCTGAGCCCTCCCCTTCAGGCCGTGGCGGCCGCCGCCGGCTCCGCCTCCGGCGCCTCCCGCAGATCCGGCTTGATGGTGATCTTCGCGTCCACCCGCTGGCTCAGCCGCTCCACCGCCTCCACCGCACGGGCCAGCGGATAGCGGGCGGTGATGATGCGGGTCATGTCGATCAGCCCCGCCGCCATCATCCGGATCACGCTGGGGAAGATCCCGTCCCCGGAATGGCCCTGGGAGCCGAAGATCTGCCCCCGCCGCACCTGCAAAACCTCCAGGTAGAGCGGCACCCGTTCCGCTGCCCGGCCGATGACCACGATCCGCCCGTTGATGGCCAGCGCCTTCTCCATCTCGGGCAACGTCCGCGGCGGAGCCCCAGCCGCCTCAACGAACAGATCCGCTCCCTCACCGCGGGTGAGATCCCGGACCGCCTCGCTGGGCGGGATCTCCCGGGGATCGAAAGCGGCGTCCGCCCCCATTTGCAGGGCCATCTCCCGTCGGGACGCGCTCACATCGAAGGCGATCACCTTCCCCGCCCCGGCCGCCCGGGAGAGGGCGATGGCCGCCAGGCCGATCGGCCCCGCGCCGAAGACCGCCACATAGGCCCCCGGTCGGAACCCGCCCGCGCGGATAAAGATCCCGTTGTAGGACACGCTGGTCGGCTCCACTAAGGAGCCCGCCTCGTAGGCCTTGTCCACGTCTCCGTATCGCTCAGCGATGGCGTCGATTTTCCAGCAATACTTGGCCTTAACGGCCACATACTCCGCCATCGCCCCGGGCACGGTGAACCCCAGCTCCTCCAGGTTGGTGCAGTGGTTGAAGAAACCGCTGCGGCATGGCGTGCAGACCCCACACCACAACATTTCCTCGCAGGTCACCATGTCGCCCGGCCGCAGATCCCGCACTTCCTTCCCCACTGCCACCACTTCCCCGGAGAACTCATGGCCCGGGATCACCGGGAACTTCACCAGGCCCGGATACAAGATGTAACCATCCTCGTCAGTCTCATAGAAGTGGAGGTCCGACCCACATACCCCGCACGCCTTCACCCGGAGCACCACCTCATCCGGCCCGGGGGCGGGATCCGGGACCTCCTGGATGGAGAAACGGGGGTGCCGCCAGATGCTGGATCCGGTGATCGCCTTGCCGGTCTCTCGCTCCCAATCGGAGAGCGGATAATCCGGGCGCGGATCCCATTTCGCTTCCACCACTACCGCTTTCATGACCTTTCCTCCTCGGGAAGGATCATCCCACCGGCAATGATCTCCGCCACCGTCTCCGGCGAGACCTCCGCCCTTCGGAAATCTCCGATCTTGCGGCCGTGGCTCAGGATGACCAGCCGATCGGCCACCGGGTAGACGTGATAGATGTTATGGGTGATAAAGATCACCGAGAGGCCCCGCCGGCGGACCTCCTCTACATACCCCAGCACCTTACGGGTCTCTTTGATGGAAAGGGCGGAAGTGGGCTCGTCCAAGATCAACAGGCGCACCCCGAAATGAAGGGCGCGGCCAATGGCAATCGATTGCCGCTCCCCTCCCGACAACATAGAGACCGGCTCCCACACCGAACGGACCCGAATGCCGATCTCCTCCAGCACCCGGCGGGTGACCTGTTCCATCTCTCCCATGTCCAGGAGTGAGAAAGGGCCGATCCGCCGCACGGGCTCCCGACCCAGAAAGAAATTCCGGGCGATGCTCATCTTGTCCACCAGGGCCAGGTCCTGGTAGACCGTCTCGATGCCCAGGGCCCGGGCCTCGCGGGGCGAGCGGAAGCGCACCGGTTGCCCCTCCCAGTAGATCTCGCCAGCGTCCGGCGTGTGGAAGCCAGTCAGGATCTTGATGAGGGTGGACTTACCGGCTCCGTTATCCCCCAGCAGGCCGACCACCTCCTGATAACCCACCGCGAAGTCCACCCCGCTCAGGGCCTCCACGCCATCGAACCGCTTGATGATCCCCCGCATCTCCACCAGCCATCGCCCTTCGCTCATCCTCGCTCTCCTGTGATGCATAAGACCTCGCGCTCCCTGCTGTCGGACATTAGGGTTCGGGGGCGATGCTAAAAGCCTCTGGTCCCCAGCCCCTCTCCCCCGCCCTAAAGACGTTCAGCGAAGCGCCCTGCGATCGGACTCGCTGCCGGAGGGAGCGCATGCCGCAAAACATCTCTCGGGGGTTGGGCTGAGGGCTTTCGACCACCAGACCCACCTTCCAAAACCCTTAAAGCGAAGATGGAAAAAACCCTGGGGGATTCCCTCCCCAGGCCCTCATCCCGATCGGCGGATCCGCAGGTTGATGATCACCGCCCCCACCAGCACCAGCCCGATGAAGGCCCGATACCAGTAGGCCGGCGCCCCAGCCAGCACCAGGCCGTTACGGACCATCCCCACAATGAGGGCGCCGAGCACGGTGCCCATCACGCTCCCATAGCCCCCGGTGAGCAGGGTCCCACCGGTCACCGTGGCGGCGATGGCTTCCAGTTCCATCCCCTCGCCTCGCAGCGGATCCACGGATCCGAACCGGCTGAACTGGATGATGCCTGCCAGAGCCGCCAGCACCGCCGTAAGGATGAAGCCGATTTGCTTCACGCGGGCCACCTCCACCCCAAGAGCCCGGGCCGCTTGAGGGTTGCCCCCCGAGGCGAAGATGGCGTTGCCGAAGGGCGTGCGGGTAAGAACAAGGGTGGCGATCAGCGCGACCCCCAGGAACCAGAGGGCGGAGGCATGGAAGCCGCCGGGGAGCCGGCCGGAGAGGGCGAACATCAAGAGGGATTTCTCTTCATAGGCGATGGGGAACCCTCCCGTCACCGCCAAGAGCACCCCTCGCCAGAACATCATAGACCCCAGGGTGACGATGAACGAGGGTAGCCTTCCACGGGTCACCACCCAGCCGTTCAGCGCCCCGATCGCCGCGGCCAGCCCCAGGGCCCCCAGGAAGGCGATCAGATGAGGGATCCCCGCTCGGGCCATCAAAGCGAAGGCCATCGCCGAGACCCCGAGCACGGATCCCACCGAGAGGTCGAATTCCCCGGCGATCATCAGCAGTGTGACCCCGATCGCCACCAACCCCAGCTCAGCGGCGATCGTCATGATCCCAGCCAGGGAGGCGGGGGTCAGAAAGTGAGGGGCGACGATGGAAAAGCTAAGGAAGACAGCGAGGAACCCGGCCAGGGCCCCCACCTCCGGGTATCGCCGCAGCTCCGCCAGCGAGATCGACCAAGCCCGCTGACGAACTCGCATCTGCACACGGGCTTCAACGGTTTGTGGATCCATCATGGAAGCTCTCTACCGGGATTTCATTAAAAAATCTTTCTGGGGCTGGGGCGCCGCCTTCGACGGCGCCCCAGCCCCAAAAC
>NZ_JANWXB010000366.1 GCF_025055495.1 Thermoflexus sp.
GCCAGCAACGCCTGCTTCATCTCCAGCGCCGACTGGAACCGACGCTCCGGGTCATACTCCAGGGCCCGCATGACCACCTGGGCCAGGGCCTCAGGGACCGCCGGGTTGATCCGACGGATCGGACGTTCGTGAAAGGAGAACGGCGGCTCCAGGCGCGGGTCCTGACGCGTCAGCAGGTGATGTAACGTGGCCCCCAGGGCGTAGAGATCCGTGCGAGGATCCACCACGCCCCGATATTGCTCCGGTGGGCTGTAGCCCTCCGTCCCGATCATCGTCCCTCGCTGCCCGGCCTGAAACACCTTGGCGATCCCGAAATCCACCAGGAACACCCGCCCATAGGGATCCACCATAATGTTGGACGGCTTCAGATCCCGGAAGATGATGGGCGGCTGCTGGGAGTGGAGATAGTGGAGGACATCGCAGATCTGCACCGCCCAGTTCACCACCTCCTCCACCGACAGCATCCCCTCCGTGCGCCGCAGGAGCATCTCCAGGTCCTGTCCTGGGATATACTCCATGACGAGGTAGCTGCGCTCACCCTCCACAAAGTAATCGTAAATTTTGGGGATGGCCGGATGGCTGAGGGTGGCCAGGAGAGCGGCTTCCCGCTCAAAGCTCTGCTGGGCCAGCGCCCGCATCCGGGGGTCCGGGATATGACTGATCATCTCTTTGATGGCACAAAGACGTCGCACCTGGGAGAAGCGAAGGTCCAGGGCCAGATAGACAGTGCTCATCCCCCCCGCGCCAAGCACCCGCTCGATGCGATATCGTCCCTGCAGGACCTCGCCCACTCTCAGAAGGGAGGAGGTTTGCATGGGATCCAGCCGCTGGGTTTCCATCCCGGTTCGCCTCTCCCTGGGGCCCGTCGTCCCGGATTCCATCGTGTTCCCCTTTATCATACCGATGTGGTTGATATTTTCTTACCTTACTTTGGTCATCGCCCCCCAGGATCCGCTGGGGATCCAGAGGGAGGAAGAGGGTTCTGATCATGCGATTGCCGGAAGTCATCCGTCATTATGAGCCCCCGCTATTAGCGGAGATCCTTCACCGGCAAGGCTGGCCTGCGGAGACGGCGCCGGCTAGCCCCGAGGACATGCTCCGCCGGCTGAGCGATCCGAAGCGTCTCAAGGCGCTCTGGACGCAGCTCCCGCCGGAGGGCCGCGTGCTGATCGAAGGGTTGCGCCGGGCCGGAGGCGCCATGCCGGCCCTGGTCTTTTCGATTTTATATGAGATGACATCGAGCGGCACGCCGGGGGTTCCCTTCGAAACGCTGGCGGTCCGCCTTGCCGCTTCGGGCATGATCTACTGGTATTCCGCCGGCCGCCCCATCCGTTCCCTGCTCCCTCAGGGAGCAGCCATCCTGCCCGTAGAGATCGCTGCCGCGCTTCCCCCATTAGAGGTTTCCGCGCCTTCCAAGATCATCCCGGCCTCCCCCCTGCGGCTGGCACGAGACCTGGGACGCTTCGGACGCTTCCTGCGACGGTTCCCAGAGATCGCCCTCACCCGCGAGGGACGTCTCCCTGCTCGCTGGATGCGACGCCTGCAACGCTGGCTGGGACGGGCGGGATCCCCCCAGGAATCCGCCTATCTCACTTTCCTTCAGCAGTTGCTGGAACGGATGGGGGTCCTCCGAACGCACGGAGCTGCCCTCATCCTGGATCTGCTGCATCCGTTCTGGGAGCAGGGGGCCATCGATCGCGCCCTGGCCGCCTTCCACGCATGGAAAGGGGAGGGCTCGGAGGATCTCCCCAACAACGGGATGCTCTCTCCGGGTCTTCTTCGAGCTCGGGTGGAACAGGCCCTGTGTCAGCAGGAGCCAGGCTCCTGGATTCCCCTCCCATGCCTGCTTGCCGCCGTTTTCCCGGAGCGGCCGGAACGCCTGCCGGATCCCTCCTCTCCGGCCGGTCGGGAGATGGCGACCCACCTGAAGACCTGGCTGGCGGCAGAGACCCTGTGGCCGTTGCACTGGCTGGGCCTTCTGGATCGGGGCGATGGGGAAGGTCGATGGCAAGCCGTTCGCCTGACGCCCTTCGGTGCATGGGTCCTGGGGATCGGCGGACCGGTTTCACCTCCTGAAGAAGGCGGACGCCTGATCGTCCAGCCCGATTTCCGGATCCTGGTCTTCGAACCGGCCTCTGAATCGATCCTGGCGGCGCTGGAAACCTTCGCGGATCCCAGCCCGGGAGATCCTGTCTCCGTGTATCAGCTCTCCCGGGACACGGTGTATCGGGGGATCCAGCAAGGCTGGGACGTCCCGCGGATCATCCGCTTTCTGGAGGGGATCAGCGGCGAGCCCCTGCCCTCCAACGTCCGGCGATCGCTGGAGGACTGGCACCGGCGGTTCCACCAGATCCGGATCTATCGGCGGGTGACCCTGATCCGGACCGCCGGGGAACCGCTCCCCCGGGGCCGCGGCATCCATCCGCTGGGGGATTCCATGGGGTGGACAGAGGAACCTCTGGCGCATCTGGAAGCGGAATGGTATCCTCAAGGAATCCGACCCTGGACGACGGGGTTCCGCCCAGAGGATCTGCGTCATCAGGTGATCGCCGAGCCTCCCGGGATCCTGCGCTGGGCCGGTCCCTTCCCCCACCCTGGGGTGGAACGCCTGCTGGAACCGTTCGCCGAGCGTATCCCGGAGGGGTTCCGGATCACTGAGGAGTCCGTGCGGGCCGGGCGGACCGCCGGCATGACCCTTCCCCAGATCCTACAGCGGCTTCAACAGGTTCACCGCGGGCCCCTGCCGGCCTGGCTGCTGGCTCGCCTGCTGGCCTGGAGCGATCAACCGCCCCGCGCCCGCTGGGAGCATGTCATCCTGCTGCGGATGGACCGCCCGGAGATCCTGGAGGCCCTCTGGAACGAGCCAGAGCTCGCCCCGTGGATCCGCCCCCTGGACTCCCATACCCTGATGGTTCGAGCGGATCATGCCTCCGCCCTGAAGGCCTGGCTGGAGGCCATCGGGGTCTCGGTGGAAGAAATGGATCATCCCTCCCCCTGAGTCAGGCCTTCAGGACCTTGTTCGAGGTGGCCCACGCGGTTGACAATACGAGTTCCGCAATCGGCGACTTCCGAGCTCGCCCGGGGGGTTGGGGCTGGGGCGCCGCCTCCGGTGGTGCCCCAGCCCCCAAAAGGCTTTTTCTCCCCGGCATGGATTCATTTTATGGGCAGGAGCTTCCGTTCCTCTGGAACGCCAAAGGGCGAGGAGACGTCTTTTCCATTGAGGGCCGGATCTCCGGCGGAACGGGATCTCGCCGAAACCCCCATCCGATCCTATCCTTACAGGAGCCAACGCGGATTCCCGCATTCTGAAAGGAGGATCCTATGCACCGGCATCTGAAGATGGCCGGGCTGCTCCTGCTGGGTGTGACGGCGCTGGCTTTTGTGTTTTCCCCCACCTTGCGGGCGGCTGCCCACGATTTCCTCCAGGGCTTTCGTTTCCGTCGCCTCCTGGTGGTCCCTTACACGTTCTCCATCCCCACCGCGACGGGCGAAACCCTCTCCCGTGTCCTCGGCAGCGATATCGCCTTCGAACCTGTGGAGCCCCAGACGGTTCAGAGCCTCCCCGAGGCGGAAGCGTTCCTGGGCTTCCCTGTCCGCTCGCCCGCTGGTGTGAAGGAGTTCCTCACCCTGCAGGTAATGCCGGCGGCCTCCGCTCGCTGGACCGTCGATGTGGGCCATCTGAGGGAAGCCCTCCACGCTGCCGGGGCAGACGACGTGACCGTTCCCGAGACCCTCCATGGGACGGTCCTGACGATCACTGTGGGGCCGATCCTGCTGGCTACCTTCGAAGCAGAAGGAACCCCTTACGGCTGGGCACAAGCGCCTCTGCCGACTTACACCGTGCAGCCGGAAGGCGATGTCCGGCCGCTGGCGGAAGCTGCCCTGCGGCTGATCGGGATGCCCGCTGAGGAGGCGCGGCGGTTGGCCCGGACCGTGGACTGGCAAACGACGCTCCTGCTGCCCATCCCGATGGCCCCCGGCATGGCTGTGGAAGTAGAATCCGTTGCCCTGGGGGATCGGGAAGCGACGCTCTTCACCTTCCCCCAAGCCGCCCACACCCCCAGCGGGGAGGCCCTGCCGGTCCGCTTCCTTCTCTGGCACGATGAGACGTCCCTGTATCTGATCGGTGGGCCGGGCGCGGAGGCTAGCCGGCTGATCGCCTGGGCCCGCGCCATGCGTTGAATCGATGCGGGGATGACCAGGGGGCACCCATATGGGGCAACCACAGGGGGTGCCCCTACGAACTACGGAAAACGGTGTGGCGGATCGCGTTCTGTAGGGGCAGGCACAGGGGCCTGCCCCTACGGGCAGCCTGTCCCAATGGACGGGCCCCTATGCCCAAGGGGTAGGGGCAACCCTCTGTGGTTGCCCCTACGTGGACATAACCATAGGGTGGGATGAGCGCATGGCAGCCCCCCACCCCTACTCCCTCCTCGGTGAACGGTCCGGGAAATGAGCGGCGTCTGGGTCATTGAGACCGAAGGCCTGCGGAAGGTATTCGGAGATCGGGTGGCGGTAGTGGATCTCACGCTCCGGGTCGCGGAGGGAGAAACCTTCGGCTTTCTCGGTCCGAACGGGGCCGGCAAGACCACCGCCCTTAAGATGCTCCTCGGCCTGATCCTCCCCACGGCGGGGAGCGGGCGGGTGCTGGGGCGGCCGCTGGGCGACCGCCGCGCCCGTCGGGCGATCGGTTTCCTGCCGGAGGGCTTCGCCTTCCCCGACTGGCTGACCGCGGAGGAGATCCTGTGGTTCCACGGCCGCCTCGCCGGCGTCGAGCCTCAGCGCCTGCGGCGCCGGATCCCGGAGCTGCTGGAACGGGTTGGCTTGGCTGCAGACGCGCGACGCCCGTTCCGTGCGCTCTCGAAAGGCATGCGTCAGCGTTTGGGGCTGGCCCAGGCCTTCATCCACGAGCCCCGCCTGGTCTTCCTGGATGAGCCAACCTCGGGCCTGGATCCCGCCGGGCGGATCCTGGTGCGGGATTTCCTGCGCGAGCAGAAATCCCATGGGGTCACCATCTTCTTGAACTCCCATCTACTGAGTGAGGTAGAACGAATCTGCGACCGGGTCGCTTTCATCAAAGGGGGTGTCGTGGTGGAGACCATGGATCTGCGGGCCGGAGATACGACCACCCTGATCCTCCACCTCCGGTGGATCCCGCCAGGCCTGGAGGCTCAGTTGCGAGCATGGGGAGAAGTCCTCGCGGCGCCCGACAACCGGCTGACCCTGCGGCTGGCCCCGGGCCGTCGCCCGGCCGACCTGGCCCGCTGGATTGTGAGCCAGGGACTGGATCTGGAGGCCATGATCCCGCAGCGCCTCTCTCTGGAAGAGGTGTTCCTCCAGGTCGTGGGAATGGAGATGGGATAAGGGTGTCCCCATAGGACAGGGGGCAGGCGGCCCGCCCCATCGACCTGCCCCTCAGAAAAGGGATCTCCTCCTCGTGGGCGGGGGTAGAATCCGGAGGCACCGCCCCCGCATACAAAACCAGAACCCATTGGGTGGCTGGGAGCCGGCCGGACGAGGTGGAATGGCCCCCCGAGAAAGCGAAAAGCGAACGGCGCACCTCCTACAAATTAAAAACCCAGCTCGCGGTATCGAGCCATGAGATCGCGGGCGCCGATCAGGGTTTCCTCTAAGATCACCGCGTGAAAGCCCAACGCGCGGGCTTCCTCGATCTCCTGAGGGCTCGAAATCCCGCCTGCCACCATCCAAATGGCGGTCTCCGGGAGCAGCGGACGCAACCGCGCCGGGAGGGCAGGATCGACCGCAAAGGTCCGCCAATCCCGCCGCTGGACGATCAGGGCACTCAGGCCGGCCATCCGAGCGGCTTCCACCTCGGCCTCCGTCCGGACCTCCGCCAGCACATCCAGGCCGCATTCCGCAGCGGCTTCCAGAAGATCCCGGAGGATGGAGGGGCTCAGCATCGCCAAGCTGATCCAGATGGCATCGGCCCCGAAGGCCCGGGCCTCCAGGGCCTGGAAGGGATCGAGGAAAAAATCGTGGCGGATCACCGGGATGTTCAGCTGCCGGCGGAGCAGGGCCTGCTTTACCGCCGCCAAATGTTCGAGGCGGCCCTGATAATAACGGGCATCGGTCATCACTACCAGGGCCACGACCCCCTGGGTCGCCAGGGAGAGGGCGAGGTGGACCGGATCATATGAAGGGCGCAACAAGCCCCGGAAGGGAGCTGCCCGCATCAAAGCGACCACCGGCCGAAGCCGGCCCTGGGGATCGGGGAGGATGGTTCGAAGGGGAATCGACGTGGGCCATAGGCGGATTTGCAGGCGCAGCACCCCTTCATCGAGCGCCCGACGCCGTCGCGCCAGCTCCTCTCGCTTATCTTCCAGGATCAGCTCCAGGAAGCGGCCACGCCGCCGCGCTCGTTCCCAGACGCTCATCAGGCCTTGGAGGAGCGTGTGGAGGTTTTGGTCGTTCGGGTCTTGCGGGCGGGCCGGATCTCCGGGCTGAGACGCTGATAAAGCGCGATCAGGTTGCGATGGTGCAACTGGGGGGCCAGGCCGTTCAAGGCGATGCGAGGGATCCCACAGGTTTCCACATCAAGCTCCCGCAACGCCTCCCGAGGCTTCCCCTGCTGCAGGTAGCGCCGGACCTCCCGCGTGATCGTGTTCAAATAGTTGATGTTCGCCTGGATCGCCTCGGGAACTTCCCCCCGGAGGATCGGCTCGCCGTGACCAGGGACCAGGGTTTCGATCTGAAGCTCCCGGAAACGCTGAAGGGTGGCGATGGTCTGCTCCACATCGCCATCCACGATGTAAGGGATGGGCATCATGACATCCCCAGCGAAGAGGATGCGGTCCTCGCGGATGTAGACGGCCAGCCCGTCTGAGGAGTGGCCGGGCGCGTGGAATAGATGCAACGTTTTGTTCCCCAGGCGCAAGAGGAGATCGCCTTCCTCCACAACCACCTCGGGAAGGCGAAGACTCAGCGGAGCAAAGGCCGGATCCTGGGCTTTGGCCTCTTGCAGGGCTTGCTCTCCATGCTCTTCCAGGCGCTTCCGACAGAGGGCATGGGCGATGACGATCGCATTTGCAAAGAGGCACGCGCCAAAAGTGTGATCCGTGTGATAGTGGGTGAGGACCAGGTAAATGGGGCGCCCCTCTGCTTCCTTCTCCACCAGCGCGACGATCTCTTGGGTCTCTTCAGGAAATGGAAGCGTATCGATCACCACGACCCCA
>NZ_JANWXB010000380.1 GCF_025055495.1 Thermoflexus sp.
CCCCCCCCCCCCCCCCCCCACCCCACTTTTTTTACCTACGCCATGTGCAACTTCCGACGACAAGTTCCATCCAGGTGCCCTCGGGAAGGGAGCGAGCCAGGCCCCTCCCTCCTCTCTTCCCTCTCCTCAAGGCCCGGCGGCTCTGGGGAGGGGGGAGAAAAATCTTTTCGGGGCCGGGCTTCGGCAGCCTCCCAGCTCCAACACCCGCGGGAGAGTTTAGAAGTTGCCCATGGCGTCACCTTTCTCTGTGAAGGCTGGCACACCTTGCGCGCGCTTCCAGGCCCCAAAATCTTCGTTATAATCAAATCGACCCAACGGGAAGGGGGCTCCGGATGCAGGAAATCACGCTCTCCCAGTATTGTGCGGAGATCGAACGTCTCCTACAAGATGAAGCCTACGATGAGGCCATCGCCCATTGTTTCCACATCCTGAAGCGTTACCCGAAGTATTACAAGGCCTACCGCCTGCTGGGCCAGGCGTATCTGGAGAAGGGCCAGGATGAGGCGGCGATGGATCTCTTCGCTCGGTCGCTCAGCGCGGACCCCGAGGATTTCCTCCCTCGGATCGGCCTCAGCGTCCTCTACGAGCGCCAGGGGAAGATCGCCGAGGCCGCCTGGCAGATGGAGCGAGCCTATGAGATCCTCCCCTACAATGAGTTCATCCGTGAGGAGCTGACCAAGCTTTACGCCCGCCGGGACGGGATGCCGCTGGAATTCCTCCCCCTGACCCGGGGCGCGCTGGCCCGCCTCTATGCCCGGGGCCATCTTTACGCTGCGGCCATCGCTGAGCTGGAGAGCCTGCTCCAGGAAGCACCCCGTCGCTATGATCTGCGGGCCCTCTACATCGAGGTGATGTGGCGGGATGGCCGTCGCCTGGAGGCCGCCCGGGCGGCCCAAAGTCTGCTGCAGGAGTTGCCCTACTGCCTGAAGGCCAATCTGATCCTGGGAGAGTTCTGGATGGCCAGCGGCCGGGAGGCCGATGCCCGGGAACTGTTCCGGCGCGCGGCGGCCGTGGACCCTGAGCTGGCCCTAGCCCCCGATCTCCTCGGCCCCACCGCTTCGATCCAGCCGGCCTCTGTGCGGATCGAGCGATTGATGTATGCGCCGCCCACACCTGCCTACGCCCGGCCGCCGGTGGAGGAGGGCGAGATCCCCGAGTGGCTGCAGGCCCTGGGCCTCCCGCTGGGCGAGGCCGTTCCCTCTGTGGAAGCTCCCCCACCGGCCGGGCCGGAGGAGATCCTGTGGTCGGTTCCTGAAACCCTTCCCACCGCTGAGATCCCAGAGGAAGCTCCACCGGAACCGATCTCCGAGCCGCTGGAATGGCTCCGCTCGGTGGAAGTGGCTCCGCCTCCGGAGGAAGAGATCGCAGCGCCGGCGGTGGAGGAAGTGCCGGAATGGGTCCAGGCGGCGGAAGCGCCAGCACCTTCGGCGTTGCCAGAGTTGAAGGAAGCTGTCCCTGAGGCACCGCTTCCCCAAATCGAGTGGCCGGAGTGGTTGAAGGAAGACTTCGTCCTCCCACCGGAACCGCCCCTCCCCCCGGAGGAAGAACTCCCATCCCTGCCGGAAGTCCCATGGGAAGAAGAAGAATTTCCGGGCCCCGAGTTGCCAGGACCTCTGCCGGTGGAAGAAGCCGGTGTCGTCACGCTGCCGGAGGGGATCGAGCGCACGGAGGAAGCGCCCTTTGAGATCCCCTTCGAGGTTCCAGAGGAAGAATTCCCTCCTGAGGCTGGGCTTCCTGCTGAGGTCCAGAGGGTCGAGCCCGCCGGAGAGCGATCTGAGGGCCCGTCCCCGGAGCTCGCTGGGCTTCCCCCGCTTCCGGAGTCCTTGAGCCCTGAGGAGGCCCTAGCCTGGTTGGCTCGAATTGCGGAGGGGAAAGAGGAAGCATTACGAGCCCAGGCGGAACGGGAAGCGGAGGCCCGGATGGCGGAGATCCTGGGCCGTCGCCCGCCGGAAACACGGGAGCCAGCTCCACCGCCGGAACCTGTGGAGGTGATGCCTTCGCCCGAACTCCCCGGGATCTCGGCCGGCGAGGAAAGGGAGGAGGCGGCCGTGGAAGAGGAAGCGGCGCTGCCGGAGTGGCTGCTGGCTCTCAAGCCGCCGGAGGAAGTGCTGGAAGCCGCTCCTGCGGAGGAAGCCCAGTTCCAGGCGCTGCTGGAGGAAGCGGCCGCACAGCCCCTGGAGATCCCTTCGGAGTGGATGACGGAGATCGGGCTTTTCCCGAAAGCTACACCCGCGGAGGCCCCGCCGGTGACGGAGGAGCCGCCCGTCGAGGCCATGCCGGCGGAGGTTCCGGCCGAAGTTCCGCTGACGATGGAAGGAGCAGGGGAGGAGGAAATCACCTTTGAAGCGGTCCCTGGGGCGGGAGTCCCAGAGGTCCCAGAGGTGGCAGCCGTGCGGACGGCGGAGACACCGCCCTCCGCTGCGGCACCGATCTGGGATCTCCTGGCGGTCGATGAGGGCGTCCCGCCAGCCGGGAAGGTGCCGGAGCCGCTTCCCCCGGTGGATCTCCGCTGGCTGGAGCGCCTGCAGGCCGTTCCCATCGCAGAAATGATGGCCGGTCCGCTTCTGGGGATCCTGACGGAATACGAGGCTCGCTTGAAGGAGCAGCCGCGGGACCATGAGACCCGGCTGGCGATGGCACGGCTGCTCTTCAATCTGGGCGACACGGCGCGAGCGGTCCGGGAGTATCAGCGGCTCCTGCGGGTCTCCTCGATGCGCGACACCGTGATCGCCGATCTGGAGCAGGCAGTGCAATTGCGGCCCAATGAATCGCGGCTCTGGCAGGTTCTGGGGGATGCCTATCAGGAAGCCGGGAAGCTCCAGAAGGCCCTGGAGGCTTACCGGCGAGCCCTCTCCGTTTTGAGCTAAGGGTTTAGGTGGGCGGTAGGCCGCCAGGGGTGTCCTCCCTCGCCTGCCCAAAAATCAATTTCTCCCCCCCCCGAGGCCCCCTGGGTCTTGGGGAGGGAGGAGGAAAAGGGCAAGGGCTCTACCCGCCGCGCCTTTAAAGGGCCCTGGAACCGGATCCATCCCGGGAAATGCGTTCATCATTCCCCAGTCTGCCCGATTGGTGGGATCTACGCTGTTTGTTCCCTCGGGAATTCTTTAGATCCTCCTTGCCCACGGCCCAAAGGGCCGTGGGCAAGGAGGATACAGAGGGGCGGAGTGATTCCACTTCGTCCGACCGGCTCCCAACGGCGTTACTCCTGCCGGTTGGATAAAAACCAGACCCTGGAGGGCATCGATGCGGATCGGGATCCTGAGCGATACGCATGATCACATCGAGAATACCCGTCGGGCGTTGGAGATCCTCCGCCAGGAACAGATCGCGCGTCTTTTCCATTGTGGTGATGTCACCTCATCGGAGGTCGTTTCTCTTTTCAAGGGCTGGGATGTGCTGTTCGTCCGCGGCAATCTGGATCGTCTGGATGCGCTGGAGCCAGCAGTGGTCGCCCTGGGCTGCCAGCCTTTCCTGGGCGATGAGATCGCCACCACTGTGGCGGGCCGTCGGATCGCCATCCTCCACGGGGATGACACGGAGCGCTTGCAACAGATCATTGCATCAGGGGATTTCGATTACGTCTTTCATGGTCACACCCATCGGCGTCGCGATGAGCGGATCGGTCAAACGCGGGTGATCAACCCGGGCGCCCTGGGAGGGGTTCGGCATGAAAGCCGTTCCTTCTGCATCCTGGATCTGGAGACCGATGAGCTCCGCTTCATCGAGGTTGAGCCATGAAGGAGGAGCTGTTCCCGCCGGATCTACCGTTCCGCATGGCCGTGCCGATCGAGATCCGCTTCCGGGATATGGATGCGATGGGCCATGTCAACAACGCGGTCTATTTCACCTACTTTGAGCAGGCACGCCTCCATTACATCCGCCAGCTGGCCCAATTTCCTCCTCCGCTGGAACCCTTTGGGATGATCGTGGCGGAGGCGATCTGTCAGTATCGAGCGCCTATCACCATGGAGATGCCGATCCAGGTCTGGATCCAGGTTGCGGAGGTGCGCCAGCGGAGCTTTGTCTTCCTGTATAAGATCGAGCGTCGCGACAACGGCCAGGTGATGGCCCTGGGACGCTCGGTGCAGGTGGCCTACGATTACGCCCGGGGAGCTCCTGTGCCGATCCCGGAGCCCTGGCGCGAGCGGTTCCTTCGATTCGAAAAGGGCGATATCTAACCATGCGTCGCTTCGCCCAGTTATAAACTGGGGATTGGAGGAGCCGAAGCGAGTCCAGAAGGCAATGGCCCCT
>NZ_JANWXB010000401.1 GCF_025055495.1 Thermoflexus sp.
CCCCCCCCCCCCCCACCTCAGGGGGAGACGAACTGCGTCCCTTCGACTCGATCTCCTCTCCCCCCGGCCCAGGGCCGGTGGAAGAGGCCGGCATGTCGTGCCTTCCAGAGACCAAAGCGCCGGCGTTTCGACGGCCGGCGCTCTCCAGCTTCTCTTCCAGGAGGGATCCCATGACCTGGCTCATCACCCATGGACGGGTTTGCACGATGGAGGATCCGCCCCGGGTGCTGGAGGACGGGGCCATTGCGATCGATGGGGATCTCATCGCGATGGTGGGGACCACGGCCGAGGTGCGGGCGCGTTATCCGGATGCCGAGGCCCTGGACGCCGGGGGGCAACTGGTCTTGCCCGGGAGCATCTGCGCCCACACCCATTTTTATGGGGCCTTCGCGCGGGGCATGCCGCTCCATGACGAGCCGCCCTCGAATTTCCCTCACATCCTCCGTCGGCTCTGGTGGCGCCTGGATCGGGCCCTGGACGAGAAGGCGGTTCGCCTCTCCGCCCTGGTTTGTCTGATCGATGCCATCCGCCACGGCACCACGACCCTGATCGATCACCACGCCAGCCCTTCCTGTATTGATGGCTCCCTGGACATCCTCGCCGAGGCGGTGATGGAGGCGGGTCTGCGGGCATGCCTTTGCTATGAGGTGACGGATCGCAACGGGCCGGACGGTGCGAGAGCGGGGATCGAGGAGAACGTCCGCTTCCTCCGACAGGTCCGGGAGTGGCGGGCCGCCGGGGATCCGCGCGGCGCCTTCCTGGCCGCTTCCTTCGGGCTTCACGCCGCGTTCACGGTTGGCCCGGAGACGATGGAGCGGGCGGTCGCAGAGGCGCGGGCCCTGGAGGTCGGCTTCCACATCCACGTGGCGGAAGATGCAGCGGACGAGGGCCACAGCCTGACGGTCTACGGGGTCCGAACAGTGGAACGCCTGGCCCGGGAAGGCGTGCTGGGCCCGCAGACCCTGTGTGCGCACTGTGTGCACGTGGATGAGGCGGAGATCCGCCTGCTGGCCCGCACGGGGAGCAAGATCAGCCATCAGCCCCGTTCGAACATGAACAACGCGGTGGGGGTGGCGCCAGTGGAAGCGATGCGGAGGGCAGGAGCGATCGTCGGGCTGGGCAACGATGGGTTTTCCAATAACATGTTTGCGGAGATGAAAGCCGCTTATCTGGTTCATAAAGTCCACGCCCGCGACCCCCGGGTGATGGGAGCGGAGGAAGTCATAGCGATGGCGTATCATGGGAACGCGTGCATCGCCTCCCTCTTCTGGCCTCATCCCGTGGGGGTTCTGTCCCCCGGCGCTTATGCGGATATCATCCTGCTGGATTACTGCCCCTACACGCCCTTGACGGCGGAGAACCTGGCCTGGCACCTGATCTTCGGCATCGATGGCTCGCACGTCACCACGACCGTTTGTGGAGGGCGGGTCCTGATGAAAGATCGGCAGCTGCTGACGCTGGATGAGGAACGGATCGCCGCGGAGGCCCGCGCGTATGCCCCCGTGATCTGGGAGCGCTTCCAGGCGATCGCGGAGTCGGAGCGAAGCCTCTGAGGGATCTTTTCCCTTCCTTCTTCGTCCGACCGGCGCTTAGCCGCATGGCTTCTGCCTACGTTCAGGCTTGAAGAGGTCAGAATTGCAAAGGATACAAGATGATCCAGTCGGAATGGGTCGTGGTAGTCAGCGTGGCGATGGCCTTCCTGATGCTGGGATGGTTGGGGTTTATCGTGGTGATCTGGGGCGTTTCAGTGATCGGCCTGATCCGTGAGGGGATCCGTTTCTTTCTCCGGTCTTCGGAGCAACCGGCTGCTTGGTGGGAGCTCTCAGAGACCGATGCGCCGCCCAGCGATCAAGGATCCGGAGGGCCGTCGAAGGCGGCTTGATGGTTTCCTCAGCCTGCTTACACTCTTGCAGAGGGGAGGCCGATGCGGATTCGGGTGCGTGTTCCGGCAACCACAGCGAACCTGGGCCCGGGATTCGATGCGATGGGGTTGGCGCTGGGCCTATATAACGAGATCGAGGCCGAGCCGGCCCCCGCGCTGGAGGTGTGGATCGAGGGGGAGGGCGCCGATGTGCTTCCCCGCGATAGCACCAATCGGGTGGTGCGGGCGGCGGCCGCCTTGTTCGAACGGATGGGATCGACCTTGCCGCCGATGCGCCTGCGCTGTCACAACCGGATCCCCCTGATGTCCGGTCTCGGATCCAGCGCGGCGGCAGTGGTCGGCGGGCTGGCCCTGGCTCAAGCCTGGATGGGGTCGTGGGATCCGCCGGAGGCCCTGCTGGAGTTCGCGGCGGCGCTGGAGGGCCATCCCGACAACGTGGCACCCGCCCTGCTGGGCGGTCTGGTTCTGGTCGCACGGGATGAGGACGGCCTGACGGCGGATCGGGTCCCGATCCCCCCGATGCGGGTGGTCCTGGCCCTTCCCGGTGTAACGGTGTCGACGGAGATGGCCCGCCGTCTGCTTCCATCCCATCTGCCTTTAGCGGATGTTGTTTATCAAATCGGCCATGCGGCGCTCCTGGTCCATGCGTTCCGGGAAGGGGACTGGAAATTGCTGGGCCGGGCCATGCGGGATCGGCTGCATGAGCCCTACCGGGCGCGATTGATCCCAGGTTACGAGCAGGCCGTAGGCGCGGCGCGGGCCGCTGGAGCGGCGGCCGTATGCATCAGCGGGTCGGGGCCGGCTCTGGCGGCGTTCGCTCCGGAGGGCCACGAGGCGATCGCGACGGCGATGGCGGCTGCCTTCGAAGAAGCTGGCGTGCCGGCGCGCACCTGGATTGTGGAGGCGGCCTCCGAGGGGGTGCAGGTGGAAGTGACATCGGGCTGAGCCGCGCGGGCGCGGAGGGACCTTACGCGCTTCCAAAGGGCAGGGAGAAAAGGAGCGGATCCTCCGTTCGATGATGCGGAGCGTCTCATCGTTTCTCGAAATCGGGCTGGGCAGGGGGAGCCGAAGGCCCCCAGCCGAACCCCTGAATTCTCAACTCTTCATCCGCGTGGGGAGGGCTGGGCGATGGGATTCCTCAGACGACTATGGGAGGCCTTCAAGAACATCGCCATCGTGTTCTCGTTCATGGTCAACCTGATCCTGGTGATCGTGCTGGCGCTGCTCTACCTCCAGCTGGCCTCATTGAAGTCCGCGGTTCAAGCGACCGTGGCGCAGCTGGAGGGGATCGTTCAGGATCTGGGAGGCACTCGAATCTCCACCACTATCCCTATCCGGCAATCCGTCCCCGTGGCCTTCGAGCTGCCGGTTCAGCAGGATACGGTGGTGGTCACCCTGGCGCCGGTGCCGATCACCACCGCGGCGACCTTCCAGTTGCCTGGCGGCGGGGGGACCATCAACGGCACCGTGTTCATTAATCTGCCGCCGGGAACCCGTCTGCCGGTCCGCCTGAACATGACCGTCCCGGTCCGCACGCAGATCCCGGTGAACTTCGATCAGCCGGTGGACATCGCCCTGGGGGCTTCGGGGTTAGATCCGGTGGTGATCAAACTGCTGGCGCTGCTGAGGGATCTCAAGTCACTTCTGGATCTAATACCCGGTTCATAGCCCTTGGTCTTTTTAACGATGGGGCAGGGCGAGTGAATCGGTTCCTTCTGGGGGCGAAGATGGGCGCCCAGAGCGTTTGATTTCATCTGCCCACGGCCCGAATAGCCATTTGCAGATTCCTCATATCGACTGAAGCAATCACCATGATCTTGGAACAAAGCAAGCGATGCAGCTACGCACCCATATCGTGATCGGAGCGGCTATCGGCTTATGGGTCGGTGGCCCGATCGGAGGGGCGCTGGGAGCCTTCGCCGGGGTGGTCCCGGATGTGGATCTCGATGTGGGATCCGTGGCGCGGGGCGCGCGCTGGCTGGGGGTGATCGGGATCGCTGGGGGGGCGCTGGGGGGATATCTGCTGAACTCCCCGACGATCGCGGGGCTTTCCATAGCGGGCGGGTTCCTGCTGTTGATGCTGATCCGGCTTCCCCATCGGGGGCCCACCCATTCCCTGGCGCTGGCCCTCCTCTGGAGCCTGCTGGGCGGGCTGTGGCTGCGGGATCCAGGGCTTATCGGGGCATGGGCGGCGGGTTATCTTTCTCATCTCTTTCTGGATGCCCTCACCCCTCAGGGCATCCCATGGCTCGGGCCCCTGTCCGGCGGGCGCCTGCGCCTGGCCCGATGGCGGACCGGCTCCCTCTGGGATCACGCGATCCTGATCCTGGGCGGGTTGATCGGGGTGGGGTGGATCGGATGGAAGATGGTGGGCTGATGCTCGACTGGTCTTGCCATCCGGCGACGCGTTTCCCGCTGTGTCCCCTTCAGCGGAGGCGCTGAGGATCCTAACGATCGGAGGAGGGAAAACACCCGTGTCTGAAGTCCAGGGCTCGCCTCCGGTTTGCGATTACGAGGGAACCGACTACGAGGCCTTCTGGCGGGCGGGTCGCACCTATGAGGACCTGGCCGAGCGGATCGCCCTTCGAGCGCTGTTACCTCCTCAGGGCCATCGGCTGGTGGAGATCGGCGCCGGGTTCGGCCGCCTGGCCGATCTGTATGCCGGCTATGAGGAAGTTTACCTCCTGGATTATGCCCGAACGCAGGTGGAGGCCGCCCAGCGCCGATGGGGGCACGATCGCCGCTTCCGGTTTGTGGTGGCGGATCTCTACCGCCTGCCGTTTCAACCCGGGGTGATGGATGCCGTGGTGATGGTGCGGGTGATCCACCACGTGCAGGATGTTCCCCGCGCGCTTCAGGAGATCCGCGGGATCCTGCGGCCGGGCGGGATCTTCGTGCTGGAGTTCGCCAGCAAGCGCCATTTGAAGGCGATCTTCCGTTACGTGATCCGCGCCCAATCGTGGTCCCCCTTCTCCCTCGAGCCGGTGGAATTCGCCCCGTTGCATTTCGATTTCCACCCGGCGTGGATGCGCGCCCGTCTGGAGGAAGCGGGGTTTCGGATCCGGCGGGAGCGGGCGGTTTCCCATTTCCGCCATCCGTGGCTGAAGCGCCTGATCCGGGCCCCCTGGTTGGCGCGGATGGACGGCTGGGTTCAGGAGGTCGGCGCTCTCTGGAAGTTAACCCCCAGCGTCTTCGTCCAGGCGGAAGCCGGCCCGATGGAAGGATCGAGGGGGGAGGGGCTCTGGCGGTGCCCGGCGTGTCGTCTCCCGGCGGTGGAGCAGGAGGAGGCGGTGAGGTGTCCGGCAGGCCATCGCTGGCCTCGGGAGGGCTCCCTGTATATCCTGCGCCCGCTGGACGAGATGGCCGTATAGCGCCTTGAACGGCTCACCGTTCCCTTCTTGGGTCCTTCTCGGCAAACGGGCACTGATGTGCCCTACTACAAACGGGCACTGACGTGCCCTACTACGAACGATAGGCGGGTCCTCCTATTCGTAATCGGGCACGAGGTGCTCGCTTTCCTTCCTAAGGCCCTGTCCCGACCCACCATGCCTCCCCATCGGTCCACGCGGCGATCCATCGGCGATCCCGGGCCCGCCAGACGTGGCGCAACCCGGAGACGGCACTGGCGGCCCCGCCGGCCGGTGTCCCGCCCACCAGAAGCCCCCAGGCGTTCGTCTGGCGCGCCACCGCCAGGCCGCGGCGTTCATCCCCCAGGGCGATCACCAGATCGGCAGCGACCCCCTCTTCCACCGCGTGTTGCCGGGTGATCACCGCCCACTGCCGGCCGATCCTCACCTGCCATCCGCCTTCGATGGCCTCCAGGGTCACCGCGTCCATCTCCACGCGCAGCCCGACAGGGATAGGGGAATCCTTCCCCAGCACATAACGAATCCGATAGCGATCCTGCAGAGGCTTCAGGTGTTGCGGCGCTTTCTCCCCTTCCACGACCACCAGATCCAGGCGGCGATCGAAGGGTCCCAGCCAGCGTCCCAGCTCGCCGAGGGGCGGATCTCCACCAAGCCACAGCGCCCGATGTCCTCCCGGAGTCTCCAGGAGAAGAGCATGACCGCCCTCGAAGAGCACCATTCGCGTCTGACTGTCGGGCAGATAGGTGAACGCGATCCCCCCCAGAGCGCCGACCAGGCCGAGGACACGGATGGTATGTCGGTGGGGGTGAAGCCGAACGACAAGCTCTCCGAAGGAAAGGCCGTATGCCCGGGTCAGGAAGAACCCCAACCCGATCCCGTAGAGGATCAGCATCCCCTCCAGGTAGCCCGGCGCGATCCGGACGGTGGCCAAAGGCCATCGGGCGGCCAGATCCGCGATCCGGATCGTCCAGGCCAGCGGCCACCAGACGGCCCAGCCCAGGGGCGCGGCGAGGCGGCCGAGGAGCGCCGCGCCGATGGCAGCCGGGATCCCCATGGCCATCACGAAGGGCTGCATCGGGAGCGTCAGGAGGTTGGCCAGAGGGGCCACTACCGAAAGCTCCCGGAAGTGGTAGAGCATCAACGGCGCGGTGGCGATCTGGGCCGCCAGGGAGACCAGCAGGGCCTCGCGGATGGCGTCCACCAGGGCGGCCGCATGAGGATCTCGAAACAGGTGGGCGATCCCGGCCCGCGCCCAGGCCTCCAGAGGAGGGGCCAGGAAGAGCAGCCCCATGGTGGCGGCGAAACTCAGCTGGAAACCGATGTCCTCCAGGGCAACGGGATCCCAGAGGGTCATCAGGAAGGCGGAGAGGCTGAGGGCGTTCAGCGCGTCGCTGCTGCGCCCCAGCATCAACGCGATCACGGTGAGGCTCCCCATCAGGGCGGCGCGCACCACGGAGGCCGACGCGCCGACGAACAGGGCGTAGAGGGGAATGAGGAGCAGCGTGGCCCAGAGGGCCGCCCGCCGGCCCAGGAGCGGGGTGAAGATCGCCAGGGAGAGGGCGGTGAGCAGCGTGATGTTGTATCCGGAGATAGCGACGATGTGGCTGAGGCCGGAACGGGCGAAAGCCCGCTCCACGTTCCAGGGGATGCCGCTCTCGTCCCCCAGCAGGATGCCGATCAGGACGCCGGCTTCCGGATCCGGCACGATCTCTCGCAGGCGCGTCCGCACGTGGCCGCGCACTTGATAGAGAAAGCGGAGAAGCGGATGACCCTCTCCGCCCCTCAGGCGGGCCCATTCCTCCGCCTTCATCTCCCCCAACACCCCCTGGCGGGCCAGCGCCGCGCGCAGATCTATATCCGTTCGAGGGGACGGCCGGCCCACTCGACCGGTCAGGCGGAGCCGGTCGCCGTAATCCGGCCGGCCATGGGGCAGATCGACCCGCAGCAGGGCGGTTCCACCATCGGGCCGGAAGCGGAACCGCGAGCCCGCCCCCCGTTCGATCGGGTCATCCACCACCACGCCTTCCACGGTGATCTCCGCCCCTTCCGCGACAGCGCTCGCCACGGGGGGCGGAAGGGTGGGGAGGAGGCGCAGGGTCCCGCGGAGGGCGCCGGCGAGCGCGATCAGGCCAAGGAGGGCGAAGCGGCGGGCGACGGGGCGTTCCCGCATGGCCCATCCGAGGGTAAGGAGGGGAATGCCCCAGAGGGTGAAGAAGGCCGTCCAGTGCGGGAAGAGGGGCTCCTCGGGAAGCAGGTTCCGCGTCATGAGAAGGCCCGTCAACCAGGCCAGCGCGGGCAGGAACAGCGGTGCGCCGCGGAGATCCGGCAACCCCCTCCCGGATGCAAAGGGAAGCCTATCAGCGGGTATGGGTTGCATGTAAGGGATTTGCGCTTGAATGGACATCAATCGATATCGATAAGATGCCATTCAGGGGTCTGATGCGAACGTGCGACGCTAAGCGCCTTCGCGACGAGCAACGTTTCTTCGGCAGCCAGCGAGCGCACTCCTCCCCTAACGCATAACCAGGGGGAGATAGAGAGAGCGGCTCAGCTCCCGAATTCGAAGGGCGACCGTATCCCCACGAGCGTTATGGACGTAGAAGGCGTTTGCCTCCCCAGAGAGGTGCCAGGCACAGGACTGGAAATGCAGTGACGCGACTTCCCGGAGGCCGGTGGGCTGACTGGCGTCAAAGACCCGCAACGCTGAGATGGGTGGTTGGATCTCGCTGTAGCTACACCGCGTGTCCAGCGCATACAGACGTGAACCGCTGGCGGCAATCCCTCTCCCAACTTGGCTATACAGTCGGCCATACCGAAGATCGTAACTGCCCACGATGCGCGGGGCATCCGGACGAGAGGTGTCAACGATGAGGATCCGATAGATCTCTCGGTTCGATTGATCTTGAGCCCGCTGAAGGACGTAGGCCCGGTTCGGAGCGGCTGCGAGGTCGAGCACGGATGGCCCTATCTGATTGTTGGGGTGTGGCAAATCCACGTGGCCCACCACTCGGGGCCGGGTCGGGTCGATGACGTCAACGACCAACAGCCGGTTCACATCGATCGCATATGCGTAGTTTCCGGAAACGACCAGCCGCTCGGCATACATCGCGGTTGAGCCGATCAGCTGGGGGTTTGCGGGGTTGCTAACATCCAGGATCAGAAGGCGATAGCCATTCTGGTAGCCTCCTGCGTAAAGAAAATGCCCAACGGCGCAGATCGTCCGAATCCCGTATTCGGTAATCACGCGGGCGCGGCGGGGGGCAGTGGGATTTCGGGCGTCCAAGATTTCTAAACGTCGAGGATATTCGTATAGTAGATAGACCCGGCCGTTAGCCGCGGCGATATCTATCGGGTTTCGGTCGAGCAGATCGTGTGTCGCCAGCAGGCCGAAGGGCGTGAGGCGGCGGGCGTCGAGGATCCAAAGCCGGTCTCCGACCGCATATAGATAGTTTCCATCAGCTGCAGAGAGATAGATTTGCCCGAGGACGGGGAAACCGGAGACCTCTTGCGGTTGGGCGGGGTTGCGGACGTCAAAGATGCGGATGCCGTTCCACTCGTCCGCGATGTAGACATACGAGCCGAGGACGGCTACCCAAGCGGCTTCCCGGGAGAGCTGCACAGATCGGATGTGGCGAGGTTGGCGCGGGTTGCTGATGTCGACAACCGCCAAGGTGCCCCTGATCCCTTCGTAGGATCTATCCTCGCCGACCGCATAGGCGTAACTTCCGGCCACCGCCACGTGGCTCATCACCCCGGGAAGCTCCGCCTTGCTGATCACCTGGGGGCGGGCGGGGTCGCTGAGATCTGTCACGACCAGCTCGCTGATGTTCGCGGAGATGTTATCGACCACCCCGTATCCGTAGCGGCCGGCGATCACTTCGATCGAGTTCGGAGGGGATTGCACGTGCCCGACCTTTCGCGGATTGTGAGGGTTGCTGACGTCTAAAACGACGGTCTGATCCCATAGCGTCCCTACGTATGCATATCGATCGAACAGGACGATTTGGTAGGCGGGAGTTGCCCATTCCTTATACTCCGAGATCTCTACAGGCGAGGCCGGGTTGTTCAGGCTGAAGATCCGCAGGCCGCCGTCTGATAGCAGCAGATTCCGCGAGTCAAAAAAGGTCACATATAGAAAGCCTCCCGCCGCAACGGCCCTGAGGTAGCGTTCCGTGGCGATTTTAGGCGCGATATGGGTAACGACGCGCGGCTGGTTCACGTTGTTGATGTCCAGCACGTAGATCCCCTGGCTGATCACATACGCGTAGGAGCCGAACACCGCGATGTCGCTGATCTGGGCGGTCAGGTCGGCGTGCCCAACCAGGGTAGGCCGGAGGGGATCGGCGACGTGGAGGATCACGAAATCCGTGCCTGCGCCGATGTAGGCGTATGGGGGGTGGATCTTCACCACTCGCACCGGACCGCCGATCTGGGCCACGGGCTCGACGATCACGGCTCCCTGGGCCGAGGAAGCGCCCTCGACGTCCGGCGGCGGCTCCTGGGCAGACCCGAAGGCTCGAACCGCACCGGAGGGCATGATCAGCAGGAGAACCAGCCAGAAGACGATCGATCGCCGATGCCGTCGGTTCATGGTGGTCTCACCTCGATCCCTTGAACGGTGAGTGGGTGCGCGGGACAATTCGTCTGGCGGGGCGCGATCATCCATCTTGTCCATTTTTCATTTGCGGTTTTCAGGAGCGGCGCAGGGAGCCCTTGCCCCTTCGCGCTGTCCTCGAAAGGCGTTTTCTCCCCCCTCCCTGTAGCCCAGAGGGCTCCGGGAAGAGGGGAGGGGCCACTCTCTTCCGGACGGGATTCGAGTCCTCGAATCCCCCGTTGATAACCGGACAAGGCACGTGTTTTTGTTTTCCCATATACAATGATAGCCATTCACCCTTACGACTCTCTTAGGGGAGCTCGAATTCGGACCCCACACATCCAGGGTTGGCGCACACCACGCCCTGTCCCTCCCGCACCGCGATGGGGATCCACAGCCACGGCTGCCCGTTGCGCATGATGAGCGGGATCCGGACCCGCCCGTCGGGAGTGTAAGCCAGACCAGACGGCGGATGCAGGCCGTCGTAGAGGTAGCCCAGGGCCGTCAGGTTCAGGATCCCATCCACCTCCCGGTTCTCCCACTCTTTCGCCTTCACGTATCGTTCGATCTTCTTCTCCCCCGGCCATTCGACCGGCGGATCGCCGAGGATCACCCGGCAATCCCCGCCCCGGTCGGGATGCCCGTCTCCGTTGGCGTCCGGCACCGGCTCGCACACCTCCCGCTCACCCGGGATGTCCTTCACCCACCGCTCCTCCAGCCGCAACCGCACATACCACCACCGCTGGAAGAACCCCGGGAAGACCGGAAGCTTCACGTCCCCTACCGTGACGTTCACCGTCTGTCCCGTCGCCGGATGGGAGGCGTAGGGGAAGTTCAGCGCCACCCGCCGGTCGGGCGCCAGCTCCAGGTTAATCCCCCTGGTGGGATACTGCAGCACCCCGGGAGCCAGGGCGGGGGTTTTACCGCCGAGGAACACAGGCGCCGACCACAGCTGTATCCGGATGCAGGTGGTGCCCGCCGGGACGTTGTGGGCCTCGTGCGTATTCGCGGCGAGGACGCGGTAGTCGATGTAATCGGATTGCCGGAGTGCGAATTCGTGAACCAGGGCGGACACGAACTTGATCATTTGTTCTTCTCCTTATTCGTCTTCTTCCGCCAGCGCGGCCGCGAGCGCAAGAAGTTCGAGAGCCTC
>NZ_JANWXB010000001.1 GCF_025055495.1 Thermoflexus sp.
CCCCCCCCCCCCCACCCCCTCCCCCCCCCCCCCGCCCCCTCGCGGGCGGGGGGGGGGGGTTGTTTAATAATTTTTGGGGGGGGGGGGGGGGGCCCCGTGCCCCCCCCCCCCCCCCGCCCCCGAAAACCCCCAAATGAAAAATGAACAAAGCACTAGAGGCGGTCTGCATCCCACGAATCGGAGTTACGAAGCAACGGAGCGCTTTTCGCACTCGGTGTCGCGCCGAACGCTGTCCAGTAAAGAGGGGCCTTCCCCTCCGACCGAGCCCAATCCCTCAGCGTCCAACCCATCGTTCATCCATCCTGTGGAGGTCAGCCGATGAGTGAGCCCGCCGTTCGGGAGACCCTGGGAACTGGCCGACGGATCCCCTTCCGCCCGGAGCACTTCCGGTGGGAGGGGATCGAGCCGCAAGCCTATAAGTTTAGCCTCGGAGAGGAGCGAGGATTCGACTGGCGAGGGATCACCCGCTTCGTGATCGGCGGCCCCCCCGATGTCCCATGCCGGTTCCAGCTGCGCTACTTCGAGCTTGCCCCCGGCGGTTTTTCCAGCTTAGAAAAACACGAACACATTCATTTCGTTATTGTCATCCGGGGACGGGGCAAAGCATTGGTGGGGCCGGAGGTGTTCGAGGTGGCTCCCTTCGATATCGTTTACGTGCCCCCTGGGGTGCCCCATCGCTGGATCAACGATGGCGAGGAGCCCTTCGGCTTCCTATGCCCGGTGGACGCGGAGCGTGATCCGCCGCGACCTGTCGATGAAGCCGAGTGGCAGGCGCTGAGGCGGAACCCGATCACCGCCCCGTATGTGTTTTAGAACCTATCCGAATAACCCTCTTCTTGGGAAGGATTCGTGCGGAGCCGGCGCCGAAGGCGCCCGGCTCCACGCCCAGGCTCCAGGGAGGAGGCCAACTGTGTAACTCCCAAAGGGATAGGTTCTTTCGCTCACTGCTGATTTTCCCTCCTTCCCATGGCCTATGGAGAGGCTGGGGTCTGGAAGGCGCGCCCTCCAGACCCCAGCGTCTTGCCATGCCAACTGGCCCCGGAGGGCATTACTCGACGAAATCGTGAATGCGATGTTTGAGAGCGTAGGCTGCAGCTTCCACCCGATTCGAAACGCCCAGCTTGTCGAGGATGATGCTGACATAATTGCGCACCGTTTTCTCGGTCAGGAACAATTCCCTCGCGATCTCCTTATTGGTCTTCCCTTCCGCGATGCGAGCCAGGATCAACCGCTCCCGCGGTGTGAGATCCTTAAAAGCATTCGCCTCAGCCACCCGCGCCCGCTGGCGGAACTGTTCCAACACCTTGCGTGTGATCGCGGGATCCAGGATCGCCTCGCCTCGAGCCAGCGCCTCAAGCGCCTGCATAAGCTCCCGGCTCCCCGCCCGCTTCAGCACGTAGCCAGATGCGCCGGCCTCAATCGCTCGCACGATAAACTCTTCATCCGGATAAGCGGTTAAGACCAGCACTCGGGTGCTGGGGAAACGCCGGGTGATCTCCCGGCAAATCTCCAGACCGTCCTGATCCGGAAGGCGAACATCGAGGATCACCAGATCCGGACGCAGGCGCTCCACCATGGCGATCGCCTGGGCTCCGGTCCCGGCCTCCCCGACCAGCTCGAACT